>JALZJQ010000015.1 GCA_030859685.1 Actinomycetota bacterium
CCGTACTTCGGAACGATCGATGCCACGCCGTTGTTCCTGGTCCTCGCCGGCGCCTACTACGAGTGGACCGGTGATGTGGAGACGATGACCCGGCTGAAACCACACCTCGAAGCCGCGCTCTCGTGGATCGACGACCACGGAGACGCGGATGGGGATGGTTTCGTGGAGTACGAACGCAGGTCGCCAGATGGTTTGCGGAACCAGGGCTGGAAAGACTCACACGGCGCGATCGTCGATGCCGACGGTTCTCCGGCGCGCGGCTCCATAGCCTTGTGCGAGGTCCAGGGGTACGTCTTCATGGGGAAGCTTCGGATCGCCGAGGTCTTCGAACGTTTGGGAGAACACGAACGGGCCCGCACGCTGAGGAAAGAGGCAGAGCTTCTGCGGGATGCCTTCAATGTTTCCTTCTGGCTGGAGGACGAGGGAACCTTTGCTGTGGCATTGGACGGTGACAAGAATCTCGTCGGCAGCGTGACCTCGAACGCCGGCCATTGTTTGTTCGCCGGGATCGCCGACGACGACAAGGCGCGGTCGGTTGCCGATCGCTTGTTGGCCCCGGACATGTTCTCTGGATGGGGGATCCGAACGCTTTCTTCTGAGTCCGCCGCCTACGACCCCACGAGCTATCACAACGGCTCGGTGTGGCCACACGACAACGCGATCGTGGCGGCCGGCCTCAAGCGGTACGGGCGGACCGAGGACGTCGAACGGATCGCGGCCGCCCTGCTCGATGCTTCGATGCAGTCTCGCGAATCGCGACTGCCCGAGCTCTTCTGCGGATTTCCTCGGCACCCGGAGGAGCCATACGTTGATTACCCGGTGGCGTGCATCCCACAGGCGTGGTCCTCGGCGGCGCCTCTGATGTTGCTGCAGACCATGTTGGGCATCACCGCAGATGCCCCCCGGAGGCACCTTGACGCTGCCCGGCCTTCACTCCCCGCGTGGTTGGAGCGCGTGACCCTCTCGAACCTGAAGGTCGGCGCCGAAAAGGTGTCCCTAGCGTTCGAGCGCCGGGGGGATGCAACCTCGCTGTCCGTCCTGGAGGGGGCCGAGAACATCCATATCTCGGTGCGGGAGGGATGACTGCCGGGCCCCCACAGCCCGATCGATAACGGCGTCCCACAAACCATCGCGGTCTTCCGATCCGACCTCACCCGATTACGGTTATGGCGTGTTAACCGTAAGTGGCTTGGATAAGGCGTTCGGGTCGCGCGACATCTTCGTCGACGCGCAGCTCCAGGTCTACGCGCGCGACCGCGTGGCGATCGTAGGTCCGAATGGATCGGGCAAGACCACTTTGTTGGACATGGTCGCGGGCGACCAGCAGCCGGACGATGGTGAGATCCGGCTCATCAAGGACGCGGTGGTTGGTTACCTGCGCCAGGAAACCGACGCCCTTCGTGGGAAGCCGCTGCTCGACGAGGTGGCGTCGACCGGGAATCCCGTGGCGCAGATGGGCCATCGTCTCGCCGTGCTGCAGGCGGAGATGGCAGAGCTCGAACCCGGTCCCGAGCGCGACAAGGTGGTCTCGGAATACGGCCGGCTCGAGGACCGTTTCGCGTCGCTCGGCGGTTATTCGCTGGAGGCTGAGGCGAAGACGATCCTGGCCGGGCTCGGCTTCGCCGAGGAGGATCTAGACCGGATGACCGAGACCTTCTCGGGCGGATGGTTGATGCGCATCGCCCTTGCCAAGCTCCTGGTCGCCAACCCCGACATCCTCATGCTGGACGAGCCCACCAACCACCTCGATCTCGAGTCGGTGGTGTGGCTCGAGCGATTCCTCGCCTCCTACGAGGGCGCCGTGTTGTTGATCTCGCACGATCGCGATCTAATCAACGCCTTCGCTACCAAGGTCGTGGAGGTGCGCGATCGCCAGTTGTCCTCGTATCCGGGGAACTACCAGAGTTTCGTCGCGAAGCGAGAGCTCGAGCTGACACAGGCGGAGGCGCTGGCTCGAAACCAGGCACGCAAGATCGCGCACACCGAGGCGTTCATCAACCGTTTCCGATACAAGGCGACGCTGGCCAGCAGGGTTCAGAGCCGCATCAAAAGCCTCGAGAAGATGGAGAAAGTGGACGCGCCTGTGCGGTCGCGCAAGGCGATGAAGTTGACTTTCCCTCGCCCCCCTCGGGCGGGCCGGGTAGTCGTCGAGCTGAAGGATGTTCGTTTCGGCTATGACGTTCGGCCCGTCTACGAAGGCCTGGACGTTGCGCTGGAGCGCGATGACAAGGTGGCGCTCGCCGGTCCGAACGGCGCCGGGAAGTCGACGTTGCTCAAGCTTCTTGCGGGGGTGCTCCAAGCTCAGGCTGGGACCCGCAGGTTGGGTCACAACGTGAACCTGGGGTACTTCGCTCAGCATCAGATCGAGGCGCTGACGCCGGCGAACACTGTCCTGCAGGAGCTGAGGTCGGTGATACCGCCGCAAGCTGAAGTCGACGCGCGGAAGTTGTTGGGGCGCTTTCTGTTTTCGGGGGACGACGCGGAGAAGAGGGTGGCGATCCTGTCGGGCGGAGAACGAACCCGACTCGCGCTGGCGAAGTTGCTCGTGTCGCCCGTCAACCTGTTGTTCCTGGATGAGCCGACGAATCATCTCGATATGTGGAGCCGAGACGTTCTCGAGGATGCGCTTCAGGAGTATGGCGGGGCGATCGTGT
>JALZJQ010000098.1 GCA_030859685.1 Actinomycetota bacterium
TCGAAGGCGCGATCGCAGAACAGCCATCTCGATCCAGAGTCCTCGAGGAGATAGGCGATCTCCCTCTCCGTTTGAAGTGAGTGGATCGGGACGGGAACGATGCCGGCTCGCAGGACGCCGGTCGATATCTCCAGGTACTCCGGCCGGTTGGCGGCCAGGATGGCGATGCGATCCCCCCGACCGACGCCGGCACGGGTCAGAGCGCCCACGAGGGAACGCTGCCGGGAGTCGAGGTCGGCGTAGGAGGTTACGGAGCCGAGGGTGACGAGGGCGCCCGCATCGGGGGTCGAACGCGCCCTCTCGCCGATGCCGGGCATCTCACCGAGGGGGGCGACGGGCACCGGTAGACATCTCCCGAGTATGGCTCGCGCGCCGCCAGCAGGGGCGAATTGCTTAGGGTGTCCGGGCTATGGATAGAAGAGATGAGGTGACCCTCGCGGACCGGCTTCTCGCACGGGACGAAGGGGCGCTCCGGGAGGTGATCGACGCTCACGGGGGCCTCGTCTTCGGCGTGGCCAGAAGGGTGCTCGTCGACCCGGATCTGGCCGAGGAGGCCGCCCAGGACACGTTCCTGGCCCTGTGGCGCCGGCCGGGCGCCTTCGATCCGGCGCGCGGCAGCCTCCGTACCTGGCTTGCCGGTATCGCCCGTAACAAGGCGGTGGACCTGGTCCGGCGCGAGGAATCTCGCCGTAGGACGAAGGAATCGCTGATCCAGGAGGCCGATAGGACATCCAGGGAGCCGCTGACGGCCGAACCCATGGCAGCGGTTGAGGAACGGCACGAGGTAAGGCAGGCTCTGGCCGAGCTATCCCCGGTCCAACGGGAGGCCATCGTCCTCGCCTACTTCGGGGGCCGGACCTATCGTGAAGTGGCAATCGAGTTGAGCATCCCCGAGGGGACGGCGAAGACTCGGCTGAGAGATGGGATGACCAGACTCCGAGAGCTCGTGACCAGCTACAGAGGGAGCTCATGAGAAAGTCGTTGACACACGAAGAGATCAAGGCGCTTGTGGCGCCATACGTTCTCGGGGCTCTTCCCGAGGATGAGATTCCGGTCGTTCGATCGCACATCCTGACGTGCGAGGAATGCATGGTCGAGGCGGAGGATCTGTCCTCGATCGCCACGCGCCTGACGATGACGGTCGACGCCGAGGAACCGCCGGCCGGCTTTGCCGATCGCGTGTTCGAGAGGTTGGATCAGGCCGCGCCGTCGGTCGCAACGCCGTCGGTGGTCGAGCCGTCCCGCTGGCGCGGCCGTCGCTTCCTGCCCGCGCTGGGGGTGGCTGCGCTCCTCGCTCTCACCGCGGTCTTCGGGGGGGCCTGGCTCGATGCGAGGAACGATCTGCGTGAGCGCGACGAGCTCGTACGGGCGCTGCTCGCGCGCGATGGCATGGAGCTCGAAGGGAGCGGGGCGACGGGGAAGATGGTCCCCACCGACGACGGAGCGCTTTTCGCCGCGACCGGACTAGAAGCGCCGGCGGACGGCGAGACCTACCAGCTATGGGTCATGAAGGGCGCCTGCGGCGAGGATGACACGGGGCCGTGTGAGATCGAGAGCGTCGGCACGTTCGACGCCTCGGGCGGCCCCGTCGTGCTCGAGACGGCCCGATCGATCGAGGGTTTCGATCAAGCTGCGGTCACGGTCGAGCCCGACGGTGGCTCGAAGCAGCCGACGACCGAGCCCGTGATCGTCTCGGGCTGACCGCGCCCGAACGTCGTCGCGCTGCCGTCATACTTGCGGCCATGAATGAGCCCCGGCGCGTCGTCTACATCATCATCGACGGAATGAACACCGATGCCCTCGAGCAGGCCATCGGTTCGGGGGACGCTCCTGCTTTCGCCTTCCTGAGGGCCAACTCGAGTTACGTGCGCGATTCGGTTGCCGTGTTCCCGACGATCACTCCGGCGGCGACCGCTTCGCTGGTGACGGGTGAGGTTCCCGCGCGCCATGGCATCCCCGGGATGTGCTGGTACGACCGGGAGGCCCAGCGATTCGTCAACTACGGTCAAAGCCCCCGAGCCGCCATCGTCGAAGGCGTGTCGCAGGTCGTACGGGATTTCCTCGAGAATCTCAATTCGGTTCACCTCAGTCCGAACGTCAAGACGATCCATGAGCGGTTGCACGAGCAAGGCTTAACCACCGCATCCGTCAACTTCATGATCTTCCGGGGGCCCTTCACGCACGAGCTGCAGCCGAACCTGCTCGAGAAGCTGTTCTTGAACAAGCACCTTCCGGATTCGATACCCGGACCCAAAGAGCACTACTTCGCCGACATCGTCAGCGGCCCGACCGATGCATGTTCCGATCTCTTGTCGGTCCGAGGCGTAGCGAAGCGGATCAGAGCCACCGACGGCTGGGCCGCGTGCGTCACGCGCGAGTTGCTCGAGAAGAAGGCCGCTCACATGATCCTGTTCTACCTCCACGAGAACGACCACACCTCACACACCGATGGCCCGGGCTCCCAGGTGGACAATCTCATCGAGGCGGACAAGCACCTCGCGTACGTCCTGGATGCCTTCGGCAGTTGGGAGCAGGCCGTGGAAGAGGTCGGATGGGTGGTGACGGCGGATCACTCGCAGAGTCCCATCTCGGACGACAAGGATCGGATCTGCGACCTGGCGGAGGTCCTGGACGATTTCAAGCAGGTGCGGCCGGACAAGGGCAAGGAGCCCTTCAAGAGCAACGACCTCGCTTGCGCCGGCAACGGGCGGGTCGGGTTCATATACCTGCACGAATCGCGCCGCGATCTTTTGCAGGAGCCGGTTATCAAGGTTCTGATGGAGCACCCGAGCATCGATCAGGTCATGTGGAGAGACGGCGACGGATACGTGGTCGAGAGCCAGAGTGGTCGCCTTCGCTTCACCGAAGGACCTCAGATACTCGACGAACGAGACAACCACTGGTCCTTCGAAGGCGACCTCGGTCCGGTCGCCGGGATCGTCGACGACGGCCGCATCCGTACCCCGGAGTATCCCCTGGCGATGTGGCGCATCAAGTCCGCGCTCGATCTCGATCGCATCGGCGAC
>JALZJQ010000044.1 GCA_030859685.1 Actinomycetota bacterium
CCCCGTGGCCATTCCAGCCCCGCCGCGACTGCCGGCGACCGAACGCCTGCGACGAGCCGGGATCGCAGCCTGGTCCCTCATCGGGATCCTGGTTCTGCTCTTCGTCGTGTTCCAGTTACTCGTCCGCATCAGCATCATCTTTCCGCCGCTGGTGCTCGCGTTCCTCATCATCTACATGCTGAATCCGATCGTCACCGCTCTCGAGAGAAGGGGCGTACGCCGACTCTTCGGCGCGGTCGGCGCCTACGTGATCGTCCTTGGCGGAATCATCCTTGTGATAATCGCGTCCATTCCCTTCATCTCGATTCAGGTTCAGCAATTCGCGGACAGCTGGCCCGAATACCGCGAGGAGCTGGTGAATTTCGTCGAGGACAGCGCACGCTCTCTCGACGACTCCGTGGGCATATCACTACCGGCCGACCGTATCGAGTGCCTTCTCGGGGCGGATCAGACCAACGTGGAAGAAGCGCCCAGCGCCGCACGGTGCGACGAGGTCACGGAGAGACTCAGGGAGGCGGTCGTTGCCCAGACCGATCGGCTGACCCAGATCGGAACATCGGTGCTGGAGGTCCTACTGATCTTCGTGCTGGCCCCGTTGTTGGCCTTGTACCTGCTCGTCGACTTGCCGCAGCTCCAACGTGATGCTTTGAACCTCGTGCCCGCCAGTCACCAGGACGAGTTCCGGGATCTCGCTGGAAAGGTCGGGCGCGCCGTCGGAGGATTCTTCCGCGGTCAGTTCCTCGTCGCCATCACGGTCGGCCTCATGTCGGCTCTCGGCTTCGCGCTCATAGGACTTCCGTTCTGGTTCCTGATCGGAGCCATCGCCGGGTTCTTCAACCTGATCCCGCTCGTAGGCCCTTACATCGGGGGCGCGCTCGGTTTTCTCGTAGGAACCCTGACCGGCGGGGTCGGGCTGGGGCTCAGGGCCGCTCTCGTGGAGCTGGTCGTGCAACAGATCGACAACCACATCATCAGTCCGAACGTGATGAAGAGGACCGTCCAGATCCACCCGGCGACGGTGATGCTGGCGATCCTCGCAGGAGGTGCGGTCGCAGGGTTCTGGGGGGTGCTGCTCGGAGTTCCAGCCGTGGCGGTGATCAAGTTGTTACTGGGTCACGTCTGGGCCACCCGCGTTCTCGGCGAGGAGGTCTCCCCCGTCGGCCCGCGCGGGATAGCGCTCCGGCCAGATCTTCAGGATCCGGAGGCGGCTGCCACCCCGGAGGAGAAGAGGGACGCCGCCCACGAAGAGGTGGTCTCGTCGGATCCCGAGCGCCCGACCTAGGATTCGGTCGTCGGCGACGAGCTATCGCGGCTACTCGATGTTGTCGAGGAAGCTGAGCACGCGTTGCTTGAGTAGCGTCGCGGCGCGTTCGTCGTAGTCGGGCAGGCTGTTGTCGGTGAACAGGTGTCGATCGCCGGGATAGAGGAACAGCTGCGCGCTTTCGATCGCCTCTGCGAGGTCGCGGCCGACGTCGGCGTCACCCAGATCGTCGTCGTCCATCGTGTGGATCTGGAGCGGGACGGCGTCCGGCCACCGGCCGCCGAACTCGGAGATCGGGATGGCGGCGTGCATCAGCAAGGCCCCTATGACACCGGGGCGCGTCTGCGCCAGCATCTGGGCCGGCACCACCCCGAGCGAGAACCCGGCATAGACGATCCGGTTGGGCAAGCCGTCGGCGGCGAGCCGACCGCGCTCGGCGATCGTGTCGAAGCCGATCTGTTTGGCGTAGCCCATGCCGCCGTCGAGCTCGGTGAAGGTCTTGCCGTCGTAGAGATCTGGGACGTGAACGAGGTGTCCGGCAGCCCGGAGTTCAGCGGCGAAGGCGAGGCAGCCGGCCGTCAGCCCTTGCGCATGATGGAACAACAGAAGCTCGGCCATGTGGGCGGCACCTTAACTTGGGTGTCGAGGTCGAACTGACCTCCTAGCCCTCCGCCTCTTAGGCCTGCGCCCTGGGCCCTCCTGGAGTCCTTATTGATGCAACTCCTTGCTCGGCCCCCTTCTCCAGGTGTGCGTGAGCCACGACGCCCGCGTCCTCCAACATCTCGAGGGTCCGGTAGACGGTTGAGGCGTTCACTCCAGGGATCTTCTCTTGCACGCGGCGCACCACCTGCTGGGGCGAGATGTGACCTTGGACCTTCATCACCTCTCGGACGATGGCTCTTCGCTGGTCCGTCAGGCGGTATCCGAGCTGCCTGATCGAATCGAGAACCTCATCGGGGCTACCGGTCTCGGGGCTCACATACCGAGCCTAGCTGCGCTGCCGGCGGGAGCGCCCTCTAGCCTCCTCAAGGGGCGCGGTGGCGCCGCCGATGCAAGGGGTGTAGGCCGGCGGACGAACGTCCGCGGTCTTTGGAGGTACGGCATGGCACGGATCTACATAGCCGAGGACGACTCGGATATCAGGCAGATCCTCAGTTTCTGCTTCACCGATGGGGGTCATGAGGTCAGCGCGCTCAAAGACGGTGATGCGGCCTGGGAACTACTGCTCTCGCTGCCGCCGGACCTTCTGATCCTCGACCTGATGATGCCCGGCATGGACGGCCTCGAGCTTCTGTCCTCGATGTTGGGTTGGGGCATCCGGGACTCGACCCGCGTCATCGTGGTCACGGCCCGGGCCTCGGATGCCGATTTCCAGAAGGTCCGTGAAGCCGGCGCCGACCGGATGATCACGAAACCCTTCGACCCCGACAGGCTGGTCGAGATGGCTCAAGAGGTACTGGCCATCTCCCTGGAGGATCTCTCGATCGAACGCGAAGCCAAGATGGAGAGCAAGGACCTCCTCTCGCAGCTGGAGACCCTGCTGGGCGACGCATAACTCGAAGCCTGTGGGCTGGGGGCCGGACGCCTGTAACCTTCGCGACAGTGAAGCGTCCTAACGACCATCGAGGCACAACCTCGAAAGAGCTCGTATCTCCCGAACTCGTCGACCGGTGTAAGCGAGGCGACGAGGCCGCGTGGTCCGAGCTAGTCGAGGCGACGCATCGTGAGGTGTTCACGGTCTGTCTTCGGATCCTTCGAGACCGCGACGACGCCGCCGAGGCGACGCAGGACGCGTTCCTCAAGGCGTGGCGAGGTCTTTCGAGGTTTCGCGGAGACGCCATGTTCACCACCTGGCTGTATCGGATAGCGGTGAATGCCGCTATCTCGAAACAACGAAGTCGGGCACGCCGGAGGATGCATGAGACCGATACCGATGACGAGATGCTGACGCAACTTCCGTCGGCTGCGTCGGTCGAAGCCGCCGCTGGAGCTCGGATCGAAGTCGCCGAGCTCGAGAAGGCTCTCGGCCGGCTGCCGGAGCACTACCGAACCGCAGTCATGCTTCGCGATGTCTACGGGATGTCGATCGAAGAGATAGCACGAGAGACGGAGATCTCAGCAACGGCCGCAAAGGTACGGGTACACCGGGGTCGGAAACGCTTGAAGGAAATGATGTACCCGGACGAAGCCGGGTCGCCGCAAAGGAGCAGCGAATGAAGTGTGCAGAGGTTCGAGAGGAGCTTCCCGCCTACGTGAGGGGGGAGCAGCCCACTCTCGCGGTCCGCAGGCACCTGTCTACCTGTGAAGGATGCAGGGAGGAGAGCGCGCGCTACGAGTCGCTTGCGGGCATCCTTGCCTCCCTCGAATCGATGACCGTGGAGCCACCCTCCGGACTGAAGCACGCCCTCGTCGCGATCCCTTCGAACCAGGGGCGCCTGGGAGCGGTGCGGACGCACGTCACGAGGCACCGTCGCCGTTACGTCGGTGGTGCCGCGGTTGCCGTGGCGGGAACCGCGGGAGCACTCCTGTTGCGCCGCAGGCTCGTAGCGGCCTAACCAAGCTCTTCACCCCGCCCACGCTCGGGCCGATGCTGCCTGTGGGGTCGGACTAGACTGGAACCCCATAGGGCGGTAGCTCAGTTGGTAGAGCCCTGGTCTCCAAAACCAGTGGTCGGGGGTTCGAGTCCCTCCCGCCCTGC
>JALZJQ010000051.1 GCA_030859685.1 Actinomycetota bacterium
CGCGCATCCCGGGAGCCGATGCGAACCCATACCTCGCCTTCGCTGCAACCATCGCGGCGGGCCTACACGGGATCGAGAACGAGATCGAGCCACCCGACGCTTACGAGGGCAACGCTTACGAAGCCGAGGATGTCGCCCGGGTGCCTTGGAACATCGTCGAAGCCATGACCGAGCTCGAGAACTCGAAGGTAGCCCTTGAAGCGTTCGGCGAAGAAGTTCATTACCACCTCGTGAACACCGCTAAACAGGAGTGGGCTCGGTCCAATCAGACGATCACCGACTGGGAACTGCAGCGGAATTTCGAGCGGATCTGACGCAGGGGTGAAGCGGCCGGTCGTCGGGATCACCTGCTATGTAGAGCAGGCTCGTTTCGGCGTATGGGACGTTCCCGCCGCACTGGCTCCGCTGACCTACGTTCGCGCGGTCGAGGCGGCCGGAGGCAGACCTCTGCTCGTTCCCCCAAGCATCGAAGGGGTAGATGAGACCCTGGATGCTCTCGATGCGATCGTCTTCGGAGGGGGCGCCGATCTCCAGCCCTCGCTGTACGGCGCAGAAGCAGACGAGAACATGACGCAGTTCCGACCCGATCGGGATGCCGGCGAAACCCTTCTGCTGGAAGGCGCCCTGACTCGCCATCTGCCGGTACTTGCGGTGTGCCGCGGCATGCAGCTCCTCAACGTCGTGCGCGGGGGTGACCTGGTCCCGCACCTCGATGACGTCACCGACGGTGCAGAACACATGGCCGCACCCGGGAGGTTCGCCACCCACGAGGTGAAGGTCTCGCCCGAGAGCAGGCTCGCAAGCATCGTCGGAACCGGAGCCACGATCGCCTCTCATCATCATCAAGCCCCCGGTCGTCTGGGATCGGGGCTGGAGCCCGTTGCATGGGCTCCGGACGGCGTGGTCGAAGGCATCGAGGACCCCTCGGGCCCCTTCACGATCGGAGTGCTTGGTCATCCCGAGGAGGGAGAAGATAGAGCTCTGTTCGAGGCGCTCGTCGCCGCCACTCGGGATGGGGAGAGGTCATGAAAGGAATCATCAATCCGGCCACCGAAAAAGAACTGACGCAAGTCCAGGAAGCGAGCGTCGAGGATCTGGATGCAGCGGTCGACCGGGCCACGGATGCATTCGACTCGTGGAGGAAGGTCCCTCCCACGGATCGTGCTCGACTACTGCGCCGACTCGGCGGACTCGTGGAGGACCATAGCGAGGAGCTGGCACGGCTCGAGACGCAGAACGTCGGCAAACCGATATCCGATTCACGCGGCGAGGTCGGCATGGTGGCCGAGGTCTTCTACTACTACGCCGGGGCGATCGACAAGCACCTGGGGGAGAACATCCCTGTGGCAGGCGGCGTGGACATCACGTTCCACGAACCTCTCGGGGTGGTCGGATTGATCACCCCTTGGAACTTCCCTCTGAACATCGCATCGTGGAAGCTGGCGCCGGCGCTCGCGTGCGGGAACACCTGCGTGCTCAAGCCTGCCGAGATCACTCCCCTCAGTTCCCTGCGGCTGGGCGAGCTCGCCCTGGAGGCCGGCCTGCCCGAAGGTGTGTTCAACGTCGTGACCGGGTCCGGCAGCGTTGTGGGCCAACGGCTCGTGGAACATCCGAAGGTTGCAAAGGTGGCGTTCACCGGCTCGACGCAGGTCGGAACCGGCATCATGAAGGGCGCCGCGGACACCATCAAGAGAGTGACCCTTGAGCTGGGCGGCAAGTCGGCCAACATCGTCTTCGCGGACGCCGACCTCGACTCCGCCGCTACCGCCGCAGGTCCCGCCGTGTTCGGGAACGCGGGTCAGGACTGCTGTGCGCGAAGCCGCATCCTCGTTCAACGAAACGCGTTCGATCGCTTCGCGTCTCTGTTCGTCGAGGCCACCGCCAAGATGAAGGTAGGCGACCCGGGGGATGAGGCGACCGAGATGGGCCCCCTGGTCTCGGCCGACCAGAGAGACAACGTGGCGTCCTACGTCGACGGCGACGTCATGTTCGCGGGCGATATCCCGGAAGGCGCCGGCTATTGGTATCCCCCCACGATCCTCGGTCCTGTAAGCAACGGTTCCAAGCAGGCGCGCGAGGAGATCTTCGGTCCGGTGGCCTGTCTGATCCCGTTCGAAGATGAAGATGACGCGGTACGCATCGCGAACGACACCCCCTACGGCTTGTCGGGCTCGATCTGGACACGCGATGTGGGGCGAGCCATCCGGGTCGCCCGAGGCGTGAACTCGGGGGTTCTGTCGATCAACTCGAACACATCGGTCCGCCCCTCGACACCGTTCGGAGGGATGAAGCAGTCCGGCTTCGGCCGCGAACTCGGGATGCACGCGCTGGCCGGGTATTCGGACGTCAAGAACGTATTCATCTCGACGGAGGAGTAGCTGCCATGGGACGACTCGATGGAAAGGTTTGCGTCATCACCGGCGCCGCCGGGGGCATGGGTCGTGAAGCAGCACTGTTGTTCTCGAGCGAGGGCGCCAAGATCTGCATCGGTGACGTGGACGCCGACGCCGGCGAGAAGACAGCTTCGGAGTGCACGGACGGGATGTTCGTCGAAGTCGACGTATCGGATGCGAACAGCGTCGAGGGCATGTACCGAGCAGCGACGGAAAGGTTCGGAGGCGTCGACGTCCTGTACAACAACGCGGGGATCATGCCCGCGGACGATGCGTCCATCCTGGACACCGACCTGGAAGCATGGCAGCGGGTCCAGGATGTGAACACAACCGGCGTCTTCCTGTCCTGCAAGTACGGGATCCCCCACCTGCTCGATCGAGGCGGTGGTTCCGTCATCAACGTCGCTTCGTTCGTCGCCCTGATGGGAGCCGCAACCTCGCAGGTCTCATATACGGCATCGAAGGGTGCGGTGCTCTCGATGACACGGGAGCTAGCGGTAGAGTTTGCCCGTCGCGGGGTCCGCGTGAACGCCCTTTGTCCCGGCCCGGTCGAGACTCCCCTCCTCATGCGCCTGTTCGACGATTCCCCGGGAGCCCTGGAACGGAGGACCGTCCACCTTCCTATGGGACGCTTCGCGCAAGCGAAGGAGATCGCTTATGGGGCGCTGTTCCTCGCCAGCGACGAATCTTCGTACGTCAACGGATCCACCTTCCTCGTCGATGGAGGGCTGACCGCGGCCTACGTCACGCCTGAATGACGTCTCTCGCTGCTGAACGCCTCAGGAGTCGTCCCTTCGCCCCGCCCTCTTCCGGAGGTCGTTGCCGAGATCGGTGAACGCCTCGCCGGCGGCCTTGATCAGGGCGTCCGCCGCCTTACGCGCATCCGTCCGCACACCGGGGTCCCTGAGGGCATTCCCCGTCGCGGTGGCGACGCGATTGGCCGCCGCGGTCAACTCGTCGACGGCCTCCTTGACCTCCTGCTTGGTGGTCTGATCCGCGCCCGAGCTGACCTCCTTGAAATGCTTCTTGAGGTTCTCCCCCAGCGCCCTGAACTGTTCGCTCACCTGATCCCAGTTGCCTTCCGAGCCGGGCATGTTCGCCTCCTCGTCGACGGATATATCCTGAGACTCTCACCTCGTGGCATAGATGCTTACCAAAGCCGGTACTCACGGCCCGCCGCGGGCGCGAGAATCCCACGAGCGTTTCCCTAGGATCGAGCAACGGAGAAGGATCGCAACGGATGAAGAGAAGTCGGACGCCTGTCCGGTGAGCGTCGACCTCAGCATCGCAGACGGCCGCGCCGATCTGGTGCTGAAGCGTCCCGAGGTTCTCAACGCGATGAACTGGGACGTCTTCGACGGTCTGACGAACGCGATCGGATCCATCGCAGACGATCCGGAGGTCCGCGTCGTGGTCGTGGCCGGCGAGGGCAGTTCTTTCTCGAGCGGCATCGACACGACCATCTTTGGCGACGTGCAAGGGAACCCCGCCGGGATGATCCGTCGGGCTCAGGCCCCCTTTAGAGCCCTGGCGGACCTGGTCGTGCCCTCGATAGCCTCAGTTCGAGGGCACGCGCTGGGAGCCGGGATGCAGCTCGCGCTGGCTTGTGATCTCCGCGTGGTTGCGCGCGACGCTCAGCTGGGGTTGCTCGAAGGGAAGTTCGCGCTCATCCCGGACCTCGGGGGGACCCGGGGGCTCACCTCCCTGGTGGGTCCCGGCCGCGCCAAGAAGATGATCTGGCTCGCGGAGCGTGTCGACGGCGCCGAGGCGGAACGACTCGGCATCGCGGAAGTGGTGGTCGATCCCGAACAGCTAGATGAAGCGGTCGACGACCTCGCCGCGCGATTGGCAACCGCCTCTCCCGTTGCGGTGCGCGAAGCGATGCGACTGGTGAACCTCGCCGGGCGGGTCGATGCCGACGGAGGCATGGACGAGGAAGCGCGCTCCCAAAAAAGGATCTTCGCCTCTCCCGACTTCGCCGAAGCCATCTCGGCGTTCACGGAAGGACGCTCACCCCGCTACGGCGGCGGGTGAGATCGCCACGCGGGAGGCGTCACCGGATTCAGAAGTGGAAAGGCAGGGATTCGAAGCAATTGGGCCACGCGCCCGGGCCCTGGATCGCTAGCACTCGCTCCGCGATCGCTATTTGCTCGATCCGCGATGCCTGATGCGCGTAACGACCGAACTCGGCACCGCCGAATCCCAACCATGTGAGCGGATGGAACTGCAAGCCCCCGTCGAACTGAGAATCGATGTGCCAGTTGCCCGATGACTCGCACATGGCGACCGCTTCCCAGTCCGCGCTGTAGGTGACGAGCGATCCATTGATGGTGAGAGCCGGCGCTCCCCTCTTCGAGCGGATGCGCTCTTCGACGACCGCCTCGAGCTCGGCGATCTGATCTTCGCGTTGAGCCACCAGGTCTTGCTCCAGCGCGTCGAGCTCGACGATCCTCGTCTCCACGCCGACCCTTTCCTCGCGCGCCAGGTTCAAGCGGAAAGAAACCGCGACGAGGTCGAACGAGGGTCCGAAGCCGGGGGCGTCCGCACTGCTCAGCTCCCGGGTCTCGGCTGCGATCCGAGCGTCGAGATCGGAGAGACCGGCCCGCAACCGGTTGAGCTCCTTCGAAGCATCGTCATGGTCGAACTCGATCCGCACGAGCGCCTTCTTGATCCTCTTCGCCTCCCGTTTGAAAGCCGGGAGACGGGCACCCGCGGGCGAACCCGCTAGGACGAAAGCAAGAACGGTCGCTGTGGCCAGGAGGCACCTGACATCCCTCTTCATCCTGCTGATGCTACCGGCGTCCAGGAAAACGATCGGGATGGCCTCGTCACCCGCTCTCCTCGATCAGGTCTTCGACGGTTCTCCCACTCAAGACCGACTCCGGCTGAGTGCTCACCGGGTTACGGCGCGCGTCGGCTGCTTCGTCCTTCATCTTGACCACGAGCCAGCGCTCGTCCCTACCGGTCGCAACGCGCGTGATCGCATAGCCGCCCGCTAGCTTCCGTCCCTCGAGCCACACGGTTGCATGCCCGGCGTCGAGTGCCTGAGCGAGATCGATCGCCGCGCCTTTACGAGCGGTGGTGTTCTCGAAGGTCCCGGTGTCCCACACGATCACCGGGCCGCCGCCGTACTGCCCCTTCGGGATCACGCCCTCGAAATCGATGTAGTCCATGGGGTGATCCTCCGTCGGCATCGCCAGGCGTTTGTCTCTCGGATCGGTCGACAGGCCTTTGGGCACCGCCCAGGAGCGCAAGACCCCGCCGACCTCCAGCCTGAAGTCGTAGTGCAGCGAGGTTGCGTCGTGCTTCTGGATCACGAAGCGCCGGCCCGCCCCCCGATTCGCTGCCCCGGACGGCTCCTCCGTCCGTGCGAAATCGCGCTTGTCCCTGTACCGGCGCAGACTGTCTTCAGCCACGGGCCGAGCATAGAGGGCGGCCGGTGGGAGTCGGGCCGCCTACGCAGGATCTCATCCCCGAGGACATCCCGAGCGGCGTATGGTTCGGTCTCCGATTGAAGCGAAGGAGAAGCATTGGCCAGCGTGATGGGGTTCTGCCCCCTATGTCAGAGGACGGTTCACATGGGCGAACAGGACGACCGCGTCTGCCCCGTGTGCTCTACCCCGCTGATGGTGACCGAGCTGAGCGAGCAACGCGTCGAGCGCCTCGGCAAGAACGAAGCCCGCTTCCGCGAGGCGAATGAGGCCGTCGAAAGCGCCGCCCAGCTCGATGAGCGACCGCACGAGAAGATCGACTACGTGTGCGAGTGCGGGGCCGCGACCTGCTCCGCTCTCGTCCGGTTGAGCATCGAGGAGTACGAGGCGGTGCGCCACCATGCGGCGCGATTCATCCAGCTTCCGGGCCACGATATCCCCGAGGTCGAACGGATCGTCCACGAAGGCGATGGCTACATCGTCGTCGAGAAGATCGGCGAGGGTCGGAAGGTCGCCGAAGCCCTCGACCCCCGCTCCTCAGACTGACCTCAGCCAGGATCCCCATCGCTAAGGTTGATGTAGATGTGCTTGACCTCGAGGTAGTCCTCCAAACCCCAGGGCCCTAGTTCCCGGCCGACGCCGGACTGTTTGAACCCGCCCCAGGGAGCCTCGGTGGGAGCCGGCTGCGAATCGTTGATCCATACGATCCCCGCCTTCAGAGCCTTGGCGGTGTTCAGGGCCTTCTTGATGTCGCGCGACCAGACGGCGGCCGCCAGCCCGTAGTCGCTGTCGTTCGCGAGTCGCAGAACATCGTCGACCGTGTCGAAGGGGAGGACCGACATGACCGGGCCGAATATCTCCTCTCGAGCGATTGTCATATCGTTGCTTACGTCGTAGAAGATCGTCGGCGGGACGAAGTAGCCGCCGCTCAGAGCCGGATCGTTGGGTGGGTCGCCGGCCAGGGCGACCTTAGCTTCCTCACGTCCGTGGCTTATGTAGCTCAGAACTTTCTCTTGCTGGTCCTTGCTCACGAGCGGACCCATAGTCGTGGCCGGATCGAGGCCGCTGCCGACCTTCACGTTCTTGCCGTGATCGACCATGGCTCGAAGGGCGTCGTCGTAGATCGGTCGTTCCACGAACACACGGCTGCCGGCCGAGCAGATCTCTCCCTGGTTCCAGAAGATGCCGTTGCAGGTTCCTTCCACCGCTTCGTCGAACGCCGCGTCGGCGAAGAAGATGTTGGGAGATTTCCCGCCCAGTTCAAGCGTCACGCGCTTGAGCGTGTCCGCCCCCTCACGCATCACCACCTTGCCGACCTCGAGTGAACCGGTGAATCCAATCTTGTCGACCTTCGGGTGCTTGACGAGAGGGGCTCCGGCGGTCGCACCGAACCCCGTGACGACGTTGAAGGCGCCTGGAGGCACTCCCGCTTCTTCGAGGATCGGCGCCAACTCGAGAGCGGTAACCGGCGTTTGCTCGGCGGGCTTGAGCACGACAGTGCACCCAGTGGCCAGCGCGGGCGCGACCTTCTGCACCGCCATGAGCAATGGATAGTTCCACGGAACGATGAGGCCGGCGACGCCGATCGGTTCCTTGATGACGAGGCTCATCGCGTCTGGGCCCACAGGAGGGATCGCACCCATGACCTTCGTGGTCCATCCCGCGTAGTACTCGAACATGAAGGCTGCCTCGTCGATGTCTTCCTCGGCCTCACCGAGCGGCTTGCCGCTATCTCTGACCTCGAGCTCGGCCAGACGATCCCGTTCGCGCCGGATGATGTCCGAGACCTTGTGCAAGACGCGCGCCCTGTCGCGTTCGGAAGCCCGAGGCCAGGCCCCCTCGTCGAAGGCGCGTCGAGCAGCGTCCACCGCGCGGTCCACGTCCTCGGGCTGAGCATCGGGCACCGTGGCGAACGCCTTGCCTGTAGCGGGATCGACGACATCGAAGGTGCCTTCCTTCGCGGCCTGGATCCAGCGCCCGTCGACGTACATGCCGTATGCGCGCATCCTCGAACACCTCTCTCGATCTCGTGGCCTTCGCCGTGGTTGATCTCTACTTTGCCGTGTGCCTCGCGCCCTCGCCAGGGGTTTAACGGAGCGCGAGCTAACGGCCGTTGCGCCAGAATGTAGCGGCACAGAAAAGGGCCCCCGTTACGGGGGCCCTTTTTCGGATCGTGGGTTCTCTGTTTAGATCGCCCGCACGTTTGAGGCCTGCTTGCCCTTCGGGCCTTGCGTGACCTCGAACTCCACGGCCTGTCCCTCATCGAGGGACTTGTATCCCTCCATGGTGATGGCCGAGAAGTGGACGAAAACGTCCTCGCCGTCGGGCTGCGAGATGAAACCGAAGCCCTTCTCGTTGTTGAACCACTTCACTGTTCCTTCAGCCACTGCCAACATCCTTTCCTTCAGCGAGAGCAGCAAGCAGCATTCCTTGCTTTGGGGACCCCCGCCTCACAACGGCCAAAACGGTAGCACAAACGGCCCACGCGGACGAGGCCGAATGACCGTGAAACAGGAGGCCGAAGCCATCATCGAGGCGAGCACGCGTCACAGAGGCCGAACACCTGGATGTCATGAGTCACGTCCTCGAAGCCGTGTTTCTCAGCCGTTCGTTGGGTCCAGCGCTCGACAGCCTCGTTCTCGATCTCGACGGTGAACCCACAAGAACGGCAGACCAGGTGATGGTGATGGATCTGAGTGTCACAACGCCGGTAGATGGTTTCGCCATCCTCCCTGCGCATAGCATCGACCGCTCCGCTCTCGCTAAGGGCCTGGAGGGTCCGGTAGACCGTGGTCAGTCCAACCTTGTGGTCCGCCGCTCTCAATTCATCGTGCAGCTCTTGTGCGCTGCGGAACCCCGGGGCAGCCGAAAGCGCGCGCGCGATCGCAGCCCGCTGGCGGGTGGCCTTGGGACGAGGTGACGAGATTTCCTCTCGATTGGTCGTCAACCGACCGACCTCCGATCGCGAAAGAGTGAGGCGAAACCGAAAGCCAGGATGCTCGAGAGCACGATGGTCGCGGCGGGAGCAACGTCGACGTAGTAGGCCACGATGAGGCCCAAGACGCTCAGGGTCGCGCCCAGGATCAGCCCGGAGACCACGGTAGACCGGAAACTGCGAGTCACCTGCTGCACCGCGGCTACCGGAAGAACAAGCAAGGATGACACCAGTAGCACGCCGACCACGCGCGCCGATATCGCGATAGCGATGCCGGAAGTCAATGCGATCGCAAGGTTGAGGGTACGAACCGGCAACCCGGAGACACGCGCCACTTCCTCGTCATAAGCAACTGCGAACAATTGCTTCCGGAGAGCGAAGGTGAATGCGATCACCAGAACCGCAACACCCGCGACCATCCACACGTCGGATCCGCTCACGGTCACGACGGATCCAAACAGATAGCTGTTGAGATTGACGGTCGAGATGTCCCCGAGCGAGAGCAGCAGTACGGCGCCGGCGATGCCGCCGTAGAAGATGACCGCGAGCGCGACGTCGCTCGCCGCTCGTCCACGTTCCCTCAGCACCTCGATCACCGCAGCGCCGCCGAGAGCGAAGAGCAGCGCGGTGGCGATAGGCGAGACCCCCAGAACGAGGCCGGCTGCCACGCCCGTGAAAGCCACGTGACCGATGCCGTCACCCAGCAAAGAGAGGCGACGCTGCACGATGTAGACCCCGATCGCCGGCGCCGCCAGTCCCACGAAGATCCCTGCGATCAACGCCCGATGCATGAACTCGTACTGGAGGAAGCTCACGGCCGTCCCCGTCGCGACCGCTCCTGGGCTCGCTCGGCCTCGGGATGATGGTGATGATGAACCTGCATCTCGAGGCTCCCCTCCCCTGCCGGGGGTCCATCGAGCACCACGTGTCCGCCCTGTAGCACGACCGCACGCCCAGCCAACGGTTCCATAGCACCGAGGGCGTGCGCAACCAGCAGGATCGAAGTGCCCCGGTCATTCAGGTCACGCACAGTCGTGGCGAACGTCTCCTGATGCGCGAGGTCCACGCTTGCCACCGGTTCGTCGAGTACCAGGACGCGAGGTTCCACGGCCAACGCTCGTGCGATCAACACCCGCTGCTGTTGACCCCCCGATAACTGTGCCACCGGTGAGCCGCTCAACTCGACGAGGTCCACCGCCTCGAGCGCGTTCATCGCGGCCTCCCGATCGTTGCGGCCGTAGGGGCGGATCCATCCCGAACGACGCGCTCGAGCAGAGACCACGACTTCCATCACCGTCGCAGGAACCCCCGACGCGGCCGTCAGACGTTGCGGCACGTAACCGATCAACTCGCGGCGCTTGAACACTCCAAGAGGATCACCGAACAGTTCGACGCGGCCACGAGCCAGGGGGACGAGGCCCAACAGGGCTTTGACGAGGGTTGTCTTCCCCGACCCGTTGTTGCCCAGAAGGACGACGAACTCTCCGGCAGCGATGGAGAAGTCGACGTCGTGGAGCACAAGCTGCCGGCCGAGAAGTACATCGGCTCCGACCATGCGGAACGGATCTGACGTCTCAGTCACAGTCCAGCGCCTCTCCGAGAGTCTCCATGTTCCGTCTCATCGCCGTGAGATAGTCACCGCTCTCAGGAGCCGACTCGAGTGGTGACAAGACCTCGGTTCGAACGCCAAGTTCCGACGCCAGAGCCTCCGCGGTCGCCGGCGACACCAGCTCCTCGTAAAAGATCACCTCGACGTCCAAACCTCGCGCCGCGCGCACGACCTCCGCCAACCGACCCGGAGATGGCTCCGCCTCCGGATCGAGTCCCGACAGAGCGATCTGAGTCAAGTCGTAACGCGCCGCCAGGTACCCGAAGGCCTCGTGAGCGGTGATGAACTCGTCACGCGCACAGCCGCTCAACCCGCGTGCCAGCTCCTCGTCGAGCCGGAAGAGGTCTCGTCTCAGGTCGGCAAAGTTGGTTCGGTACTCTTCTGCCCGCTCCGGGTCGCCTTCAGCGAGTCGATCGACCACCTCTCCCGCGATGCGCGACAGACGCAGGGGGTCGAGCCACACATGCGGATCGATCTCGCCCTGGTCTCGGACCTCGAGACCGTCGAGCACGTCGACGGCGTTTTCGCCAAGGTCCCCGATCGCATCCTCGACCGCCGGTTGGAAGCCCCCACCCACGTAGAACACGAGATCGGCCTCAGCGAGGATGCGCACCTGCCCGGGCGTCAGCTCGAGGTCGTGCGGCTCCGCCCCGCTGGGAACGAGGTCGGTGGCTCGAACCCCGTCCCCACCGATCCGCTCCACCACGAAGGACAACGGGTAGACGGTGGTGACCACGGAAGGAGGACCCTCGACCCGACCCGCGCCAGAGCAGGCGAGGGGTAGGAGCATCAGGGCAAGGACGAGCGCAGCTCGAGGCATCGCTCGACCCTAGGCGAAATGAAAATGATTGTCGAATCCGATTAGACCAGGGCCGCCGCCGTGGAGCGCCTGGGGTCGCAGGCGGCGTCGACATCGCCGTCGGCCGTCACGGATGCGGCCTGGACCGCTCCGAAGAACATGTGGAGGTCGTCGTAGGGCCGGGGGGTGTAGCCGAGCTCCTCCCCCGGGAGCCCCGGCTCGAAGCACATCAGGGGCCCGTCGGGCTTCTGCGCCAGGTGCCCGCGGGGGGCCGACACCGCGTCCACCAGAGATCTCCGGTCGACCGCTATCCCGATGAAGGTCTGGGCGATCGCGCCCACGATCCTTTCGGCCCCCGGCGACCCCAAGCCGACGACGATCGACGAGTCGGGTCCGCACGCCACCGTCGGAGCCTGGTTCGAGTGACACCGGGAACCGGGGGGAAGACGGTGTACACCGAGGGGATTCAACTCCTCCTCGCCGAGCGTGTTGTTGAACAACATCCCGTGGATCACCAGGCCGGCGCCGTACCCATTGGATTGCGTGATCGCGCATACGTATCCGTCGGCATCCGCCGCGGAGGCATGCGTGGTGTCGGGGGACCGGGTCCTTCGCCGAGCGCGAGACAGCGCTTCTTCATGGCTTCCCGCGATCTCGCCTGGCTCCTGATAGTGGTCCGCGTGGTAGCCGATAGCCGCTCGTTCCGCCTCGACTATCGACCGCAGGCGATCGAGCGGCTCATCGAGCTTGGCGGTCTGAAGCAAGGACAACATGTGAGTCAGGACAACACCGCCGACGGCAGGCGGAGGGTTCGATTCGATGCGCCACCCGAACACCTCCGTAACGATCGGGGCCCGTATCTCGGCGCGGTACCGGTCGAGGTCATCGACCGTCATGAACCCGTCGTCTGCGGCGATCGCGTCGGTGATCTCCGTGGCGAGCTCGCCCCGGTAGAAGGTATCGGGCCCCTTCTGAGCCACTTGCTCGAGTGCATCCGCGAGATCACCTTGCAGCAAGGTCTCGCCCTGGCGCATTGGTTCGTCCACACCGAACAAGGTTTGGGCCTCCGGGAATCTGCCCCAGATCTGATCCCACGTCTCTGACAGGTAGTAATCAGACGAACGCGGAAACGGGATCCCGTTACGGGCTGCCCTGATGGACGGCTCGAACAAGGCCGCCCACTCGATCGCCCCGTGCCGCTCCCACGCCTCGTGGGCGGCGGCAAGGATTCCCGGCACCGCGATGGACCCTCCACCGATGCCGGTGTACATCCCGTTCGAATATTCGAGGTAAACGCGTTTCATCCCCTGCCCCGGGTGACCCGGCGCCGTGTAGGGCATGGAGTTGTTGCCGTCGTACACCTTGACGGCTCCGTCCGGGGCTCGCACCGTGATGAAGCCCGACCCTCCTATCGATGCGAAGAAGGGCTCGGCGACCCAACCCATGATGGCCGCAGCGAGACACGCGTCGACGGCGTTCCCACCGGCCGAGGCAACTTCGACGGCCGCGTCCGCACCCAGCTTGTTCCCGGCGGCGATCCCAAGGCGTGGTTTCTTCATTCGGGTGAGGGTAGCGCGAGCCGGTTTCGGCCTACGCCTCGATATTGCTCATGACGTGCTTGACGCGGGTGTAGTCCTCGAAGCCGTACATCGAAAGATCCTTGCCGTGGCCTGAGTTCTTGAACCCGCCGTGAGGCATCTCCGCCACCAGCGGGATGTGGCAATTGATCCACACGCACCCGAAATCCAGACCCTTCGACATGCGCATCGCCCGCCCATGGTCTCTGGTCCAGACGCTGGAAGCGAGTCCATACTCGACGTCGTTAGCCCATCTCAGGGCCTTCTCTTCGTCGTCGAATCGCTGAACGGTTATCACCGGGCCGAATATCTCGTCCTGCACCATCTCGTCATCCTGCTCGAGCCCCGCAACGACCGTCGGCTCATGGAAGAACCCGTCACGCTCGACTTGGTTCCCGCCGAAGACGACCTCCGCGTGTCCCGGCTTGCGGTCGAGAAACTCGCGCACGCGCCCCAGTTGGCTGGCGTTGTTGAGAGGTCCAAAGAAGACGTCATCTTCGTCCGGCGCGCCGGTGCTGAGCCCTTTGGCCTGGCCCACGAGCTGATCGATAAAACTGTCGTGAACCTTCGCACCTGCAAGCACCCGCGTAGCTGCGGTGCAGTCCTGACCGGCGTTGAAGTACCCGGCGACGGCGATCGCCTCGGCGGCCGCATCCAGATCGGCGTCGTCGAAAACGATGACAGGAGCCTTTCCGCCGAGTTCGAGGTGCACGCGCTTGAGGTCGCGACCCGCCGATTCCGCGACGGCCCGTCCCGCGCGGACGCTGCCAGTGATGGAGGCCATATCGGGAATCTCGTGAGATACGAGGCCCGCTCCGGTGTCACGGTCGCCACAGATCACGTTGAAGACTCCAGGGGGAAGGAACTCGGCCATCAGCTCGGCCATCTTCACCGTGGTTACCGGAGTCGTGTCGGAAGGCTTCAGAACTACGGTATTGCCCGCGGCTATCGCCGGGGCCCACTTCCACACCGCCATCATCATCGGGTAGTTCCAGGGGGTGACCTGGGCGCAGACGCCAACCGGCTCGCGCCGGACGAACGACGTGAACCCGGTCATGTACTCACCCGCAGAGCGGCCTTCCAGCATCCGGGCTGCCCCGGCAAAGAACCGGATCTGATCGACCATCGGAGGGATCTCTTCCTCGAGCGTGAGCTGGATCGGCTTCCCCGTGTTCTGAGACTCGAGCTTGACCAACTCCTCCGCCCCTTCCTCGATCGCATCGGCGATCTTCAGTAAGGCACGGCTCCTCTCGGCCGGGATCGTGTCGCGCCAGA
>JALZJQ010000064.1 GCA_030859685.1 Actinomycetota bacterium
CAGGAAGACGGCGGTGGCGATCCAGAGAAGCAGCCACCACAGGCTCTCGATCCGTGATGCAGCCGGGCCCCGGGGTTCGAGGATCGAAGGAGAGTCTGCATCACAAGCTGCGAGAGCGAAAAGGCACGAGGCGAGAGTGAGCGCGAGGCGTGCCGGCGCCGCGTGGAGCTTCAAAGTCCGCGACTCGCTACGTTCGGTTTGCGTCGAGAGCTCCCAGCGCTGCGTGACCACCAAGTCTCCGGGGGCCGATTGTGCCTGCACGCGAGCCCGTGACGCAAATCGAACGTCAGGATGCTCAGCTCTCGGTGATCTCGATCGCGTCCACGAACACCGGCACCTTTGGTTCCACCGCCTCCGCAGAGCCTTCAGGCGCGTCGGCGTTGATCGGGACCTTGCCGAGCGTTTGGAGCGTGGCCCATGAGCTTTCATCGACCAGACCAAAGATCGTGTAGTTGGGCGGGTAGGTCGCCGGCTCCGGGTCGCCCTCCTGGGCCCCCTCGTAATCGTGGATCACGATGAAGAACTGGCTGCCGCCGGTGCCGGGACCCGCGTTCGCCATCCCAACCACCCCGTAGACGTAGTCCTCGGGCTTCACGCGCCCGAGCTCGTCGGGGATCGAGTACCCCGGATCGTCCGGCGCCTCTCCGTTCACACCGTTCGGATCCCCGGTCTGGAGAACCGCGTTCTGCTCGATGCGGTGCCATGGAAGCCCATCGAAGTAGCCCTCGCCCGCGAGGAACACGAAGTTGTTGACGGTCCTGGGAGCCGCTTCCTCCAGCAGGTCCATCTCGATCTCGCCACAGGAGGTCTGGATGACGGCGCCGTAGTCGACGCCGTTCTCGAGCTGCATCTCGGGCTCGTCCTCGTATCGAGTCGGCACGTCCTCGCGGCCCTCGGTGCGCTCGCATCCTTCCGGCAGTGACGGGCCGGAGGCCTCCTCCTGGGGCGCGGGGTTGTCTCCGCCGAGGAAGCTCCCCGCAACGATCCCGACGAGGGCCAGCAGGACCAGAGCGATAACCCCGAGCCGGATCAGCCTGCGCCGCCTCAGCGCCGCGGCTTGTTGCGCTAGGAGCCGATCCCGGTGCTCTTTCTTGCGCGCTCGCTTGTCCGGCCTATTCCCCAAGGTCTCTCCATCGTTGCCGGCGCCGCTTCGGTAGGTCTTCTCTCCCCGGATCGGTCAGGCGGGCGAGATGATAGGCGACGGCCGCCCGGAAAGGCTCCGCTCCGACGGGCGAAGGGATCAGCGAATCGGCTATCCCGAGCTCGACCAGATGTCCGGCCGTCGGCTTGAGGAGGTTGGCTGCGTCGGGCCCCCGAGCGGCATCGCGCCAGAGGATCGCAGCTGCGGCCTCCGGAGCGATGACCGAGAAGGTGGAGCCCTCGCAGGCGAGCAAGACATCTCCGACGGCGAGGGCCAGGGCTCCGCCGCTTCCACCCTCTCCCGCCACCACGGCCAGGACGGGGACCGTGGCACCGAGCACGGCGTCCAGGCACCGGGCGATGCTCCAGGCGACGCCATGGGCCTCGGACTCCTCGGACGGATCTGCTCCTGGGGTATCGATCAGCGTCACCACGGGGAGGCCCAGCCGCTCCGCCACGCCGATGCAGCGGGCGACCTTGCGGAAGGCCCCCGGTCCGGGCGCTCGCGCTCGGTCCGTAGCGATCAACAGAGCCTTGCGTCCCCCGAGGCGCCCGATGGCGCACACGATCCCGGCGTCGTCATGGCCCGCACGATCGCCCTTGAGGTCGACGGTCTCGTCGCTGAGCGCCGCGATCAGGGCCCGCCCGGTGGGCCTCTCGGGGGCGCGGGCGCGCTGGACCACGTCCCACGCACTTCCTTCTTCCGCTGCGGGGGATGGACCGGGTGCGGTCACGTCCTGCGGCGTATCGGGGGCCAGGACCTCCAAGGTTCGGGCCATCAGCTTCTGAGCGTTGGCCGGCGCCACCAGCGAATCGACCATCCCGTTGCCGAACGCGGCCTCAGCGGTGTGCGAGGACGGGCTCAAGGAGCGGCCGGTGAAGTGCTCCGTCACCCGGGGGCCCGCGAAGCCGAGGGTCGCGCCCGCCTCGGCGAAGGTGACGTCGGCGAGTCCGCCCAGGCTCGCAAGCACTCCGCCGGTCGTCGGATCACCGAACAGCACCACGAAGGGCGAATTGGCATCTGCGAGGCGATCGCGCGCCGCCACCATCTTGGGCATCTGCACGAGAGAAACCATCCCCTCCTGCATGCGTGCACCGCCGGTGGCGCTTCTGAGCACGAACGGCACCGCGCGCTCCGATGCGCGCTCCATCGCGCGCGCCAGTCGTTCGCCGGCCACCCATCCCATGCTTCCACCCATGAACTCGAAGCGGAACTCCGCGAGCTCGACCTCGTGTCCGCCGATGCGGGCGGGTCCCGCGGCGACCGACTCATCCGGCGTTGAGGTGGAGTCGCCGGCAGGGGGGTCGTATCCGGGCCAGCCGAGTGGGTCGCGCGTCTTCAGCCCGTCGGCCACGGGCTCGAACGTTCCCCGATCCGCGAGGATCGATCGACCGTCGACTCCTGTTTCTCTCACGGGGCCCCCTGGTACGCCTGTTAATCTCGCCGAAACGGTAGCAACTACGGAGCCGATGCCTGGCGGCCGGCGATCCAGAGAGATACAGACGCTCTAGCAGGGAGAGTACGGCCTGTGGCATCGGGACGCCCTCGGATACTCGTGGCCAAACCCGGCCTGGACGGACACGATCGCGGGATAAAGGTCGTGGCCCGGGCTCTACGTGATGCCGGTATGGAGGTCATCTACACGGGGCTGCACCAAACTCCGGAACAGATCGCTTCGGCTGCGATCCAGGAAGACGTCGATGCCGTGGGGTTGTCATGCCTCTCCGGCGCGCACATGACGCTGTTCCCTCGTGTCGTAAGTCTTCTCCAAGACCAGGGCGGCGGCGAGATCATGGTTTTCGGTGGGGGGATCATCCCGGAGTCGGATATCCCCAAGCTGCGCGATGCGGGTATCGAGGAGATCTTCACCCCGGGCACTACGACGACGGAGATCATCGACTGGGTGCGCGAGCACACCGGTGAGAACAAGCAGGGCGTGAGCGGCTAACCAGTTTCGGGCTCAGACACACAGGAGGTTGGGTGGACCTATTCGAGTATCAGGGCAAGGAGCAACTCAGGAAGTTCGAGGTGCCCGTGCCGGAGGGCCGGGTGGCAACCACCGTGGAAGAGGCGGCTGAAGCCGCCCGAGGCCTCGGCGGGAAGGTCGTCGTGAAGGCCCAGGTTCAGGTGGGAGGGCGGGGCAAGGCGGGCGGCATCAAGCTGGCGTCGTCACCCGACGAGGCGAAGGATGTCGCCGGGCAGATCCTAGGGATGGACATCAAGGGCCACACGGTCAAGCGCGTTCTGGTGGAGCGCGCCGGAGACATCGCCTCCGAGTACTACGTGGCCTTCTTGCTCGATCGTTCCGAGCGCAACTACCTGGGGATGATGAGCGCTAAAGGCGGCGTCGACATCGAGGAGGTAGCCGAAACGGATCCCGACGCCATCGCGCGCGTCCACATCGACCCGCTCTTGGGGATCTCGGACTTCCATGCCCGCAAGCTGGTGTTCGGCGCGGGGATCGAGCCGCGCGCTCGCAAGGGAGCCATCGCGATGATCCCCAAGCTCTACAACGCCTTCGTGGGACTCGACGCCTCCCTGGTCGAGGTCAATCCCCTAATCCTCACGGGTGACGATCGCGTCGTGGCGCTGGACGCAAAAGTGACACTCGATGAGTCGGCAGAGTACCGGCACCCGACGTTCGCGGAGCTGAAGTCCGCGCACGAGGTGCCGGAACAGGAACGACTCGCGAAAGAGAAGGGTCTCAACTTCATCAAGCTGGACGGTGACGTCGGCATCATCGGGAACGGGGCCGGACTCGTCATGTCGACGCTCGACGTGGTCAAGGCGGCGGGAGGCGAACCCGCCAACTTCCTCGATGTCGGAGGCGGCGCGGGAGCCGAGTTGTTGTCTAACGCTCTCGAAGTCATCACGTCGGACAAGGGTGTTAAGGCGGTCCTGGTGAATATCTTCGGCGGTATCACTCGTTGCGATCTGGTCGCCGAGGGGATCATCGATGCCTTCGGGCGTCTCGACATGCAGGTCCCGGTCGTCGTTCGCCTGGATGGCACCAACGCCGAGCAGGGTCGAAAGATGCTTCAAGACGCGCCGAACGAGCGCCTGATCCCAGCCGAGACGATGCTGGGGGCCGCCGAGAAGGCCGTCGAGCTTGCCCACGGGGGTGGGGCCTGATGTCGATCCTGATCGGCACCGACACGAAGCTGGTCGTGCAAGGACTGACCGGGCGCGAGGGGTCGTTCCACGGCAAGCGGAACCGCGATTACGGGACGGATCTGGTGGCCGGCGTCACGCCCGGCAAATCGGGAGAGGACGTCGACGGAGTGCCCATCTTCGACACGGTGTCGGAGGCGGTAGCCGAAACGGGAGCCAACACCTCGATGGTCTTCGTGCCCCCTCGCTTCGGCGCGGACGCGATCCTCGAAGCCGCGGACGCGGGTATCGAGGTCATCATCGCGATCACAGAGAACATCCCCGCTATGGACATGGCTCGTACCGTCAACTACATCCGCACGCGCGGCAACGGGACGAGCTTGATCGGCCCGAACTGTCCCGGCGTGATCTCACCAGGCAAGGCGAACGTGGGGATCATCCCCGGTGAGATCTGTGAACCCGGTCCCGTTGGACTCGTGTCGCGTTCCGGGACGCTCACCTACCAGATCGTCCACGAGCTAACGCAGCGGGGCATCGGGCAATCCACGTGCGTCGGCATCGGAGGCGACCCGATCCCGGGCTCGAACTTCATCGACATCCTCGAGAAGTTCGAGGCCGATCCGGACACCGACATGGTGGCTCTCGTGGGGGAGATCGGCGGCGACGCGGAGGAACGGGCGGCGGAGTTCGTGAAGGAGAAGATGACCAAGCCGGTGGTCGCGTACATCGCGGGCGTGACCGCGCCTCCGGGCAAGCGCATGGGCCATGCGGGGGCAATCATCTCCGGGTCGAAGGGAACCGCCGAGGCGAAGATGGAGGCCCTCGGAGCGGCCGGCATCAGGGTCGGGCGCAATCCCACGGAGGTCGCCGAGATAGTGCAGGAGCTACGCGGCTAAGTGACACTGCGCGAAGCACAAGGGTCGCCGGGCCCCCCGTGGGAACGGCCCCTGCGCGGGCACCTGACGAAGGTCGTGATCGAATCCGAGCTGCTCGCGGACAACCCGTTGGGGGATCCCGCGCGGCGTCCGCTGGCCGTGTACCAGCCGCCCGACCTTCCGGAGGGTCAGCGGCTCCCGACGATCTACGTGATCCAAGGCCTGACCGGTCAACTGGACATGTGGTTCAACCGTGAGGCGTTCGAAGCCACGATGCTCGAACGGGTCGATGCACTGTTCGGCTCGGGGGATTGCCCGCCCGCGCTCGTGGTGTTCGTGGACGCGTGGACCTCGTACGGAGGATCGCAGTTCATCAACTCGGTCTCGACAGGTCCGTACATGGACTATCTCTGCGACGAGGTCGTGCCCTTCGTGGATGAGCGATGGTCGACCCTCGCGGCGCGCGAGCACCGAGGCCTGACCGGCAAATCGAGCGGCGGATATGGGGCCATGGTAGTTCCGATGCTGCGACCGGACGTTTTCGGTGCGCTCGCCTCCCACGCGGGCGACGCTCTCTTCGAGACCTGCTACCTGCCGGACTTCAGGGATTCGGCCCGCACGCTCCGGGATCACTTCGACGGCTCCTTCGACACGTTCTGGGACGCGGCGCGGTCGGCCGAGAAGTTCGATTGGGAGGTCCATGGGGGGCCGATGAACACCTACGCGATGGCGGCGTGCTATTCGCCCGACGAGAACAACCCGGGCAAGGCGTTACTTCCCTTCGAGGTAAGCACCGGGCGTCTCATCGATGAGGTGTGGGACAAGTGGCTCGAGTGGGACCCGGTCAGGATGGCACCTCATCACGGCGATGCCTTGTCATCGATGAAGCGCATCTATCTGGATGCGGGAAAGTCGGACCAGTTCTACCTCGACCTCGGGGCGCAGGCGTTCGCGAGCGAGCTCGACAAGCTGGGTGTCGAGTACACGCTCGACTTGTTCGAGGGGACCCACATGGGGTTGCAGTACAGGTATCCAGGAGCGCTGCGCGAGCTTGCGGTGGCTCTGTCCGAACCCGGATGAGCCTGCGTCGTATCGTCGTACTTATCTCCAGCTCCGGATCGAACATGCAGGCCCTCGTCGAGGCCTGCCGCGCGGACCTGGTTCCCGGGGACGTCGTGGCGGTGGGAGCGGACCGTGACTGTACGGGCTTGCAGCGCGCGCGCGACCTCGGTATCGAGACGTTCCTGATGTCCCCCAAAGAGTGGCCCGATCGCGACGCGTGGAGCGAGGCCTTGCGCGACGAGGTGGCACGCCACCAGCCCGATCTCGTGGTGTCCGCCGGCTTCATGCGCATCCTGGCCCCCGTCTTCGTCGATAGCTTCAGTGGCCGGCTGATCAACCTCCACCCGTCATTGCTCCCCGACTTTCCCGGGGCTCATGCAGTGCGAGATGCTCTGGAAGCCGGCGTGAAGGTAACGGGCTCGACGGTCCACTACGTCGATCACCTCGTCGACCACGGCCCGATACTCCTGCAGGAGCCGGTCGAGGTACTCGACGGCGACACCGAGGAGACCTTGCACGCGCGCATCAAGGAGACAGAGCACCGTCTCTTGCCACAAGCCTGCAAGCTCGTGCTCGAGGCTTAGGATGCGCCCGTGGCAATAGGCAGAGCGTTGATCAGCGTCTCCGACAAGACGGGGATCGTCGACTTCGCTCGGGCCCTCGACGACATGGGCGTCGAGTTGATCTCGTCCGGGGGAACGGCGGCCGCGCTCAGGGACGCAGGTATCCGGGTGTTGCCGGTGGCGGAGGTGACGGGCTCGCCCGAGATCCTGGACGGGCGCGTGAAGACGTTGCATCCGAAGATCCACGGCGGCATCTTGGCGGATCGGCGCAAGCCCGAGCATCTCGAGCAACTGCGTGCCCAGGGGATCGATGCGATCGACCTCGTGGTCTGCAACCTCTATCCGTTCGAACAGACGATCGCGCGATCGGAGGTCGCCGAGGATGACGCGGTCGAGCAGATCGATGTCGGCGGCCCCGCGATGGTCCGGGCCGCGGCGAAGAATTTCCAGTCGGTGGCCGTGGTCGTGGATCCCGCCCGCTACCCAGATGTGCTGGATGCGCTGGCGAGTGGGGGTGAGGTTCCTCTCGAGATGAGGCGGACCCTGGCGCAGGAGGCTTTCTCCCACACGGCTTCGTACGATTCTGCGATCGCCGGCTACCTCGGGGAGGACGCGGAGTTCGCCCCGACACTGTCCTTGTCTTTCAGTAAGGTCATGGATCTTCGTTATGGGGAGAACCCCCATCAGGCCGCGGCCTTCTACCGGAGCGCGGGAGCTCACGCCGGCCTGGCGTCCGCCGAGCAGCTTCACGGCAAGGAGCTCTCCTACAACAACCTGATGGATGCGGACGCCGCCTGGCGGCTCGTACTCGAACTGCCCTCGACGGGGGCCGCGATCATCAAGCATTCGAATCCCTGCGGCGTGGCGA
>JALZJQ010000066.1 GCA_030859685.1 Actinomycetota bacterium
GTTCGCCGTTCCATTCACCCTCGTGCAGATACAGCGAACCGAGCTTGGCGAAGTCGATGGCGCGCGCGTTGATGCCGCTCTCCATCTTTTCGAAGCCGCTCGACTCGGAATCGATTGACCACGATCCGCCAGCCTCCGCACCGAGCGGTTGCCACAGATGCTCCTCCATGAACTGGGCAACGTGCTGAGAGGTCGCCCGCTCGAGGATCATCCCCATCAAGAGGGGATTGAAGTTGTTGTAGTGCCAGCGTTCCCCGGGCGGGGCGACGACCTCGGAATCGGTCAATGCCAGCTTGCGAAGGTCGGGATTGTAGTAGGTCTCACTGTCGTCGCTCCAGGGCGTTCCTTGCTCTTCGTAGCGAAGTCCCGAGGACATCGAGATGAGATGCCGAACCGTGATGCGTTCGAAGGCCGCGCCACGCTCTCTCAGCTCTGGGATGTGGTCGGTGATCGGGTCATCGAGGCCGATAACTCTGTCGTCCACCGCGATACCCACAAGCGCCGACGCGAATGACTTCGCCACCGAGAATGAGGTCTGAGTCGAGCCGGAATTGTAGCCATTGAAGTAATTCTCGTAGATCAAACGGTCGCTCTTCACGACGAGGAACGCCGTGCTCTGGGTCGAACGGAGAAACGATTCAAGATCGGTGTGGTCACCCGGCAGGACAACATCCTCGGGGAGACCCGAAGGGTAGCCCGGTCCCTCTTTGTAGACATACGCGTCGGCAGGAGCGGCGATGTGTCGCGACGGAAACCTCCGGTAGTCGTCGACATCTGCGTCGACCCAGATGATGGCGCGGGAGAAAGTCGATGAGTCGAGAGTGAGGAGCGCACGGACGTAGACGATGCCCACAACCAAGGCAAGGCCGAGGGCCACTGCGCCAGCGATCTTGACCCACCGGGCATGCATCCCTACTCTTCCTCCGATACGACCGCGACCACCTCAGGATCGAGATACTGCACCACGCTAGCTGTGGTCATGTCGCCTTCTCTCCGGGTCGGTTCGAAACGCGCTCCCCTCGATCTGTTTCCGCAGCGTGCCATGGAGCACACCGGCACCGCCCCGGCGCCGTCATGCCATGCGTTTGGTCCCGTTATCGCTTCGCGGGCAGCGAGCGCGCGAAGGTCGTTCCGAGCTCGACCCATCTGGCGAGTTCTCTTCTTCTACGCACGTTCTCCGCCTCGACTCTCAGCCATCCCTGCATCTCGCGGCCGCGCATCACGACCAAGCGCGCGCTCGTCTTTGCAACGAGCGAGTCCGACATCGCGGGGTCAACGCGGACCATCAACCCACCTCGGCCGCTTGCCGCAACCGCCATGTTGCCGTCGATCAGAAAGGCCAGTCCGCCGAACATCTTCATCTCGGTTAGTCCGGCTTGGTCGGCCACCAGTTCGCGAATCCGATCCGCGAGGTCCTCGTCATACACACGAGTGAGCCTACGCGTCCTTCGCAGTGTTGCCGAACGATTGTTGGGTGAGACCGGTCACGCCCGCGAGCAGCGACGAAAACTCGATCGGGATCACGAACTTCGTAGATTCCGATGCGCCCAGGGCCCTCAGGGCGTCGAGATACTGGAGGCTCATCGTGTTGGCGTCCAGAGTCTGGGCCACCTCGTAGATCCTCGCAAGCGCCAGGGAGAAGCCCTCGGCCTGAAGTATCGCCGACTGGCGACCACCCTCGGCGTTGAGGATCGCCGCCTGCTTGCTGCCCTCGGCCGTCAGGATCGCGGCCTCCTGGCTTCCTTGGGCCATCGTTATGGCCGCCTGCTTCTGTCCGTCCGCCTCGGTGACGACGGCCCGGCGCGTTCGTTCGGCTGACATCTGGCGCGTCATCGCCTCTTGGACGGCCGGTGGCGGGATGATCTCGCGGATCTCGACGTTCGTGATCTTGACGCCCCACCGTTCGGTGACTTCGTCCAGCTTCACCCTGAGCGTCTCGTTCATCTTCTCTCGCTTCGCCAGCACGTCGTCGAGTGACATGTCCCCAACCACTGAACGCAGCGTCGTCGCGGCGATGTTCTGAGCTGCACCAGCGAAGAACTGCACCTCCACCACGGACATCACTGCATCGACGACCTTGTAGAAGATGATGAAGTCGATCGAGATCGTCGCGTTGTCCTCGGTGATCGCGCTTTGGTGTGGGATCTCGAGGTACAACTCCCGGAGATCCACTGAGACCGCCCGGTCCACGAGCGGTATGAGGAACACGATGCCCGGCCCCTTGATGGCGAGAACGCGCCCCAGTCGGAAAACAACCAGGCGTTGGTACTCGCGCACGATCTTGATCGCCATGGCGATAAGGCCCATCAGCACTAGCAGTGCGACACCCAAACCGATCAGTAGAGCTGTCACTGGCCTCCTCCTAGGTGTTCGAGCGAACGCTCCTCATCGTGAGCCTCGCCTATTGGTTCAACCTTTAGCCGCAATCCGTCCACGGCGACAACTCGGACCCGTTCGCCTTTCTCCGTTGGGCGCGACACCGATTCGACGCTCCACAACTCCGACGCGATCTGCGCCGTTCCCTCGGGCGTCAGGGGACTCGTCGTGAGCCCTTCGACTCCGATCAGACGGTCGGTATCCGTCGTCACCGGTAACCGTCGCGTACGCAGCGCCGCGGGAACGACGAAGATGAAGAACAGAGCCATCGCCGCCGCTACGGGGAGGATCATCCACGGCGACACCCGTACGCCGGGGAAAGACGGATCGAACAGGAGTGATCCGCCCGCAACGAGAGCTATCAGGCCCGCCACGCCGGCGACGCTGATGCCGGGATTGTGAAGCTCGACTAGGAAGAAGCCAACGGCCGCAACCAGTAAGACGACGCCGATCAGCTGCACCGGCAACATTCCCAAGGCGGCGAACGAAACCGCGAGCGAAAGGATCCCGAGGATCGCCGCGACCGAGATGCCTGGGTGCAAGAACTCGACGACGATCAATCCCAGGCCGAGAAAGAAGAACAGGAACGCGAAGTTTGGAGTCAAGAGGTGGTGAAGGATGCTCGTAGTCAGCCCCATCCCCCTCGTTTCGACTGCAACACCCGCCGTCTCGAGGACGACGGACTCTCCATCCTTCTCGACCGTTCGCCCGTCCACCTGGTCGAGGAGATCTTCTGGAGAGGATGCGATCAGATCGATCACCCCGAGGTCTAGAGCCTCCTCCGCGCTGGCACTGGCGGCGTCCCGAACCGCCCGCTCGGCCCAGTCCGGGTTGCGATCCGAGCGCTCCGCGAGGCTTCGGATGTAGGCGGCCGCGTCGTTGAGCACCTTGCGCCGCTCGACCACGCCGCTCACCCCCACAGGGCTGGCGGCCCCCACGTTGGTCCCGGGCGCCATCGCCGCGACGTCGCAGGACAGGAGGATGAAAGCTCCCGCCGACGCAGCGCGAGCGCCCTCGGGAGCCACGTAGCAAACGACGGGTACGGGTGAGTTCAGGATCGACTGGATGATGTCGCGCATCGACGAGTCGAGCCCTCCAGGGGTATCGATGGTGATGAGCACGGCGGAGGCCCCCGCCGTCTCGGCGTCATCGATCTGGCCCGTGATGTACGAGGCTTCGAAAGGATCGACCACCCCATCGAGAGTCAGGCCGACGATCAGATCTCCGTTGGACGCGGCCGCGGGGGCCGCCAGGATCGCAAGGAAACCCGCCACCGTCAGCAACCGAACCGCCCGCATCCATGCATCATGCCACTCGGTCGCGCCTGTATACGTTCCTCGCCGGCGACCTCGGAGCCCAACGCGGTGCAGGGGTGCTCGGACTGCCCGAGACGCCGCGAGCCCGCGAGACTCACAGCGAACGCCGGGGCCCGTGGCGCGCCTACGGTCTGCAGTACCTGTGGGCCGCTCTAGCGTCCTAGCTTGCGGGGGCGACCACCTGGCCGCGTGCCCTCGGCCGGCGCGAGCGCGCGCTGCCACTGGTGCGGAGGCGGCGCAAGCCCCAACCGAGGACTCCGACCCAGGTGAGAACGATCGCGCCCAACACCGAGTAGGCGACGTAACTGAGCCACGCGTCGGTCGTCTTCGCCTCGCGGAGCAAGAGTTTCTTGTCGAGCACGAAGTCCCGCTCGAACCGAGATCGAGCTGGAACCTCCGGAGCGCCAACCGCCTGATCCTCGGGAAGATAGATCGGAAGGGCCATGATCGAGGAGCCCTGGTGCAGGCGGATCAGCGTCTTCCAGTCGCCCGTGACCGGGACCGGATCCTCGGTGCGATAGGTGCCGTCGGCCGCCCGTTCGAGACCGATCACGATGCTGCCGCCACCCTGCCACGACGTCACGTTCAACCATTCGACGTCTTCCAAGGCGCCGGCCGGTTGGGGCTCGACCGTTGCGTGTACCCGGCCGGTCCGGCTTTCCTCGAGCGATACGCGCGCGGACGCGTCCAGGTCGCTGGAGATGGGGAGCGGGTAGGCCAGCACGAACAGGACGGCCCCCGCCGTCGCTGCGGCCAGCCATCCGGAGGCCCTCTGTTGAGGACGATCCGGTGACAGTGCGCGTCCGATGAAGCCCCCGATGAGACCACCGGTGATCCCGGCCGCGACACCGAACAGGACTCCTTCCGGCAACAGCTCGGCGGGCCACGGGATCGTCATCCACACGTGACTCCACGCCCATTCCGCGGCGAGGCCGATCGTGCCGATCGCCGCTCCACACAAGGCGCCGAACGATAGCTGTCTACCCGTATCCCACTTGAGCGCTACGAGCTCGACCAGAGCCGCCTCGACCAGATAGAGCGGCATGTGCAAGGTCGTTCGCCCGAACACTGGTCCGACGAGCAGGCTCAGCAGGCCGCGCAGAACGAGGAACACCAGCGCCGCCTTGAGCGCACCTCCGCGGCCGAGCCGGATCCGGGCTGCAACGAGCCCCGCGCCGGCGGCGAGCATCAATAGAACCGGATGGAACAGCAGGCGGAACTGCGGGACCGAGTAATCGAACTCTCCCTGCACGGTTGATAGCCCGACAAGGAACGCTCCCGCGTAGACCGTTTCGTTCACGCCGATCGTCGCAAGCTTCCAGCGGGGAGCGGGCAGAGACTTCCCCTCGTCCGACGTCCTCGCCTCGACCACGAGCACCCAGAGAGACAGAGTGGACAGCGACGCGCCGCCGATCATCTGGAGATGGGTCGGTCCCCACAGCGTCACGTCCTGCCCGAAGATCCTGTGCCAGACATCGTCGAGCGGGAAGCCGAAGAGGGCGATGATCCCGCAGACCATGAGCAGGATGGCTCCGAGCGGCGCGTGCCATCCGTTCCGTATCCGGATGGCCGTCTTCATGGCGGCCGGGGCACCCAGCAAGAGGGCCAGGTAGCCGCCGAGGGCGATGCCCGCCAAACCGAAGATGATGAAGAAGTGCGCCGGATTGGCGAAGGGACCGGGGTCGCGCCCATTGTCGATGTGCATCGCCACGTCCCAATAGAACCCGAACACCGCCACCAGCAGGGAGAGACCGGTCAGCGAGGCCGGAAGAGACGCCCACCCGGGGACCCCCGTCGTCCGCTCGGCGACGCCGGCGAGACGAGGCAGGAGCTCGAGGCGGCCCGATCGGTGGGCCACGCCGAGGGCTCCGAGGATGACCAGGGCGATGATCGCAACGATGGAGGCCGGGATGAGGTCCTCGAGTGGCGCGCCTCCGGCGGGTTCGGTGTGGGCGAACAGCATGTCCACGCTCCTCGGTACTTGGGGTTACCGACAGTAACAGTTACTCTTAGTAACATGCCCAGATGGAAGCGGTCGAAACGTCGGCCGGACGGCCCCGAGGCCGACGCCCGCAGGGCCGAGCGACGCCGCGAGCTGCTCGAAGCCGCCGACCGGGTGGTGCGCCGGGACGGCCCCGCTGCCTCCATGGACGTCATCGCGGCCGAGGCAGGGATCGCCAAGCCGATCCTCTACCGGCACTTCGGCGACAAGGGGGGCCTCTACCTGGCGCTGGCCGAGCGGTACGTGGACGAGATCATGTCGGTCCTGCGGGCGTCCTGGACCGAGGGGGTCGAGCCCAGAGCTCGTCTGGCCGCGACCATCGACGCTTATCTCGGCTTCATCGAGAAGGAGCGCGAGGCCTATCGCTTCCTGATGCATCGGGCCGTGACCGAGAGACCGGAGGCCCAGGCCACCGTCAGCGAGTTCCTTCGCCACGTTGCCGGCGAGGTGTCCGTGTTGGTGGGTGACGAGCTCCGTCGGTTCGATCTGGACTCCGGTGCAGCCGCGCCGTGGGCGCACGGTCTGGTCGGGATGGTGCACCTCGCGGGCGACTGGTGGCTCGAGCACCAGACGATGTCGCGCGCGGCGTTGGCCGAATATCTAACAACGCTCTTGTGGCGAGGCTTCTCCGGACTAGAGGGTGGCGTGGCCGTGACCCAGCTAGAACCCGAGAGGCAGCTACCCGGCGGACGGTGATCTGGTCGCCGGAACCAACTGCAGACCCAGGCGGGACGATAAGGAACGCAAAGCGCGGCGCGCCCCGTAGGCGAGCCTCTCGTCCTTCGCCGAGGAA
>JALZJQ010000079.1 GCA_030859685.1 Actinomycetota bacterium
GGGTCCGGCAACGGGCCCGGAATGGGTAGCGATCGTCTCGACGATCGCGAAGAAGACAAGGGGGCTATGGATGCATCGCCGGATCGTCGCCATCGTCATCGCCGCGCTGTTGGGCTTGACCACGCTCGGGACCGCCGTGGCAGCTCCTCCCACGACTCTCGTCAGGACGATCGGCGATCGTGACGAGGACTTTCGCCTGGAGTACGCAGCCGGCGACGACTACGAGGTCCTGGGAGAGGCCCCCGAAGGCTTCAGACCCCCCAACGATGGCTCGATCCTGAACTTCCTGCAGATGTCGGACTTCCAGATGGTCGACGAAGAATCCCCCGGGCGGGTCGAGTGGCTCGATCGCACCCTGCCGGCGTTCTCGGCGGCCTACCGGCCCATGGAGTCGCTGACGACCCAGGTCACCGAAGCGATGGTCCGACAGGTCCGCAACACTCGCTCACCGATCACCCAGGAAGAGTTGGACCTGTCGATCCTCACGGGCGACAATGCGGACTCCCAGCAGTTCAACGAAACCCGCTGGTTCATCGACATCCTCGACGGCGGCCCCAAGGTCGATCCCAACTCGGGCGTCGAGGGCACGTGTGGCGACGTGCCGGACGACTCGATCTACGACGGGGTCAGGGGCGGCGGCAGACCATTCGGCTACTACGAGCCGGACGGCTCCGGGCCGGACGACGACGGCAACGGCTACTCCCCCAACCCGGCGGAGAACGGTGGCTACGGGAGCGTCCGGGACTTCCCGGGCCTCTTCGAGGCGGCCAACACGCCGTTCCAGACGATCGGTCTCGACATGCCGTGGTACTCGGCCTTCGGTAACCACGACGCTCTGATCCAGGGCAACAGCCCGGATGCTTACCTCGGCCCCGGCGGAGCGGCCGGCGAGGGAGTCGAGATCTCCCGACAGGACTTCCAGAACATCGCAACGGGCTGCGTGAAGTTCTTCATCCCACCGAGCTTCTTTCCCGCCGACCCGGACGAGCTCGGGGCGTACTTGACGGATCCGGGCGCGTACCTGGCCAGTCACACTGAGTTCGCCGCACCCGTGCCGGCGGACCCGCGCCGCTGCTACCTGTCGAAGGACGAGCACACGGGCCCTCCACCCCCCGGCCCTTGCGCGGGCAGCAGCTGGATAGAAGAGCATTTCAAGACGACCGGAACCCCCGTCGGACACGGCTTCGCGAACCGACCCCTTCAGGCCAAGACAAATCACGACGGCTACTACTCGTTCAGCCCGGCCACCGGGGTCCGCTTCGTCGTGCTGGACACCGTGACCGACGAATGCGGCGCTCCCATCTGCTCCGAGGGTTCGGTCGACAACACACAATTCGAGTGGCTGCGAGACGAGCTCGTGGACGCCGACACAGCTGGCGAGTACGTGATGGTGTTCTCGCATCACACCCTCAGGACCATCCGTCTGCCGAACCCGGATCCCAGCGAGCAACCTGTCCACTACGGCCAGCGCGTGGATCCGGAGAACCCGGCGAACCCGCAGAACCCAAGCCCGGCGCAGACGCTCGAGGAGCTCTTCTGCAATAACCCGAACGTCCTCGCGCACATCGCGGGCCACGAGCACGAGAATTACACGATCCATTACGACTGCGACGGTGACGACGTCCGCACCCTGCCCGACGGCAGCGTGCTTCGATCGGCGTTCGGGCCCGGCGATTTCTGGCACGTTTCGACCGCCGCGCACATCGACTGGCCCCAGCAGACGCGCATGATCGAGCTCATCGACAACGGCGACGCCGCGTCGATGACGCTGGCCCTGACACTGATCGACCACGCCGGTCCCCCCAACCCCGGCAACGCACCCGCGCCCCTCGGCGGTCTCGGCGCCGCCGGTGAGCAGGTCCTCAAGCTCGCCTCGATCGGGCGAGAGCTGGCCTATAACGACTTCCAAGGGAGCCGGGGAGCACGCGGCGACAAGGAGAGCGACCGCAACGTCCTGATCTACATCGACCGCCCATATCCGTACCCGGCCGACGACTAGGGCGAGCAGCCCCCCACAGATAAAGACAGAGGCCCGGGTCAACCGGGCCTCTGTCCATAACTAGAGCTTAGGTAGTCACCGTCACGACTGAACGTGGATGAGGCCGCACATGCCGGTGCAGTCGCCGTTGTTCATCGTCGAATGCAACGTGCACCGAGCGCCACGGAGAGATCGGCGCAAATCCGCCGTCCGGGGCCTGCTCTGCCCCATAATCCACTACCCCGCCCCCCAGCGGGTCGGTTCATATGGATCGGGGCGATTTCGAGCGGGAGGCACCGAGATGGAGCAGGCACAGCTGCCTGAGTGGGAGTCGGAGATGATCGACGACGCCATAACGCAGGCCGAGGGCAGGCTCGAGAACGAGAAGACCCGAGCCCGACGAAGAGCCGTTCAGCTCGCCCGCGAGCAGGGCTACCACCGGCTGGCCGTGGCGATCGACCACCCGGCCAAGGTGACGAGACATCCGGGCCAGCTGACGCTCTTCGGGGACGACCCGACCCTCTTCGACGACGCCGGCTGACGTCCCAGCCTCCGACCCCGACGTCCTCCCCCACAAAGGACGAATTGATTCCGGCGCCCGAGCGCGTCACTCTGTCCGGATGCGAAGGATCTGCTCTCTCGCCCTGATCACCTGCCTGGTGCTGTCGATCGCAGGGCCCGCCGCCGCCCGTTCCGCCTGGAAGCGTCGCATCGACCACCTGGTCGGACGGCGCTCGATGGGCGTGGCGGTCCGTTACGGCGACCGCTTGATCTACTCCCGCAAGGACCGGGCTAAGCGGGTCCCCGCCTCGAACGAGAAGCTGCTGCTTTCGATGGCCCTCCTCGATGCCTTCGGCCCCGCCGAGAGGATCGAGACCTCATTCGCCGCCCGATCGACCTCTTCCGGCGTGGTCGAAGGCCACCTCTGGGTCCTCGGTCAGGGCGATCCCACGATCACCGCCGGTGGTCGATACGCGAGGTCTCTGCCCCTGCGGGCGACTCGGGTCGGCCGGATGGTGCGGGCGATCAAGAGAGCGGGCATACGGCGGATCGAAGGCCGCGTCATGGGCAACAAGGGTTACTTCGCCCGGGACTGGTGGGCGCCGGGGTGGGACTCCTACTTCCCCAGCCAGGAGATCCCGCTCCCGACGGCGCTCACCTTCGACGGGAACGTGCATCGCGGACGCCACATCGGCGACCCGGAGAAGCGACTCGCCGTGGCCCTGACGCGCGCCTTACGCACCGAGGGCGTGCGTGTCACCGGAGAGCCGGGAGCCGGGATCAGACCCGAAGGGCTGGACGAGGTCGCCATGGTCTCTTCCCCCCGGCTCCGCAGCCTGCTGCGACACATGAATAGACAGTCCTCCAACTTCTTCGCCGAGGTACTGGGGAAACGACTGGGAGCCGAGCGCTTCGGCCTCTACGGGACCATCGACAAGGGGGCCCGGGCGATCCTCCGTTACGCCGGCCGTCGCAACGTCACGATCGGCGCTCGGGACTCCTCCGGGCTCTCGTATTCGAACCGGGTCTCTCCTCGTGGGATCGTCCGCCTGCTGGCGGACGCCGATCGCACGAGCTGGGGTCAGGCCCTCCGCAGGACCCTGCCCAAGCCCGGCCAGGGCACCCTCGAGGACCGGCTGGCCGGTGTCCGGTTGCGCGCGAAGACCGGAACCCTGGACGGCATCTCCGCGTTGTCTGGGTGGGTATGGCTCCACCGGCGCAATGGCTGGGCGGGATTCTCGATCCTCTGCAGGGGCTTGACGAAGACCCGCGCGATGGCGATCGAGGGCGACATCGTTCGCACCATCACGCGCGCCGGGCGTTAGCCCTGCCCTCCGCGGGGCAGCCGATTTGGTCTTATCGTGTCGTCCGTCTGCGGCGGACTGCCCAACCCGACCAAGAAGTTCGACCACCCGTACGGCATTGCGGACTGCGCGCTTACCCACAGCGGGTACCAGCTACTGAAGAACTCGCTCTCCTGGAGTAAGTAGGGAACAGAACTGGGGGGAACGAAGAGGGAGCCGGTTTCCCGGCCCCCTCTCTCATTGTTCTGCGCGTGCTACATCTCTGAGCTGTAGTTCGTTGCTTCCTAGATGACGTCGCGGTCGCGCACTACCTCGCGCTCGCGGGTCTCTCTACGGAATGGAGCGAAACTGCTCCAGAACAACATCGATGCCAGCAACCCGACGACGCCGACAATCATGAGGATGATTCCGACGGTGTCCAGGTTGATGCCTTCGGCGTCCACCTCGAGGGCGAACGTCAAGATCGCGCCGATCGCAAAAAGAAAGACGCTGACTCCGATACCCATTCGCTTCCACCTCCTGAGCGGGCAAACCCCGCTCGACGACGCTTGCGATGCGACTACGCTGAGTGCTTCCTTTGGTACGGAACGTGATACCCGAGCGGCCTCCAGTGAAACACGGGACGGGCGGCCGAAGCGGACATAAAGCCAAGAGGCCTCGGACCAGACACCGCTCGTGTTCCAATCGGCGCCATGTCACGGCTCGCTGCCTTACGCATCATCCCCACCGAGAAGGTCGCCGGGCTCTTGCTCTTGACCGGTGCCGCCTTCTGGGGCCTGACCTTTCCGGCCGCCAAGGAGGCCCTCGAGATCATGGGGCCCCTCGCGTTCATGACCTGGAGCCGGGCCGTCGGGTTCATCTCGCTTGTCCCGCTCGCCTGGGGAACTCCTCGCGACCGGTGGCGGGAAGCGCTCCCCCTCGGGCTCCTTCTCGGGGTACTCCTCTTCTTCGCCTATCTCTTCCAGACGCTCGGCCTGGAGCGAACGACGGCGACGAACGCCGGCTTCCTGACGGGCCTGTACGTCGTGGGGACGCCCTTGTTCGGTGCGGCCATCTACCGCCGGTGGCCCTCGGTTCGCGTTCTCGTTGCGGTGGCGATGTCGACGGTCGGCCTCGCGCTGCTGTCGCTGCGCGGGTGGTCATTCTCGCCGGGAGACAGCCTCGTCATGCTCTCGGTCGTCTTCTGGAGTCTCCAGATCCTTGCGGTCGGCCGCGGCACGCAACGCGATCCGGTGGTGCTGATCCTGGTCGAGATGGCCTTCGCAACGATCCTGCACGCGGCGAGCAGTGGCTTCGATCTTCAGTTCGATGCTCTCCCCCGCGCCTGGCCGTATCTCATCATCACGGGAGTGCTCGGGACCGGGCTTGCGTACTTCGTACAGATCATCGGTCAGCGACGCATCAGCCCGACGCGCACGGCGATCATCTACACGGGCGAACCGGTCTTCGCTGCGTTCTTCTCCGCGTTGTGGCTCGGTGAACGCCTCAACGCGCGTGGATGGGCCGGCGCAGCTCTGATCGTCGCAGCCATGATCGTCGCCGAGACGGGCGGACGGGACTCCGTGGCCGAGGCCGCCCCGGACCCGGCGCGCCAGGGTCCCTGAGTCTCCCGGAGCAACCGCGAGGTCAGTCCGGCGAGCGATCGGAGCCCGGGAGCGTGCCGCCGGCCGCGACGAGATCCTCCATCACGGCTCGGGACGCGATGAGTCCCGGTGCTCCGCAAACACCCCCGCCGGGGTGGGTTCCGGAACCGCACATGTAGAAACCGGGCAACGGAGATCGGTGCCGGTGCCAGCCGGCCGAGGGCCGCTGGTCGAACAACCAGTCGGGCAAGATCTCGCCGTGGAAGATGTTGCCGCCGGTCAGCCCGAAGCGTTCCTCCAGATCGGGCGGGCCCAGCACAAGACGATCTTCGACGAGGTCCGTGATGCCCGGCGCGTAACGTTCGAGGGTCGCAAGGACCGCGTCGCCGATCTCGTCCCGTCGCTCGTTCCAGGTTCCCTCTGCTAGCCGGTACGGCACGTACTGAGCGAAGATCGACAGCGTGTGTTTCCCCTCGGGCGCGAGTTCCGGTTCGGTCGCGCTCTGGATCCATGCCTCGCAGAAGAACCTCTCCGCGGGCTTCCCTTCGGCCGCGAGCGCACATGCGTCCTCGAGGTAGTCGATCGATGGACTGATCGTGATCGTCCCGCGATGCTCTGGGCCCACCCCGTTGCTCGACATCCCCTTGAAGTGCGGCAACCCCGAGAGCGCGCAGTTAACCTTGACGACCGTCCCGTCCGTGGGGATGAGATCGACGTCCTCGATGTACTCGGGAGGAAGCGCATCCGGAGGGATGAAGGACACCGTTCTCTTGGGATCGGCGTTCGAGATCACGATGGGCGCTTCGATCTCCTCGCCCGAAGCGAGCACGACGCCGGACGCCCGGCGCCGGTCATCGAGCCTCACCTGCGCAACGGGACTCTCGGTCCGGATCTCGCCCCCGTGCGAGCGAAGCACATCCGCGAGCTGGCCCGTTATCGCCCCCATCCCTCCGCGCACGAAGCCCCACACGCCCGACCCACCGGTGGCCTCTCCGAACGCGTGGTGCAGGAAGATGTACGCGGTTCCGGGAGTCCGTGGGCCCGCCGCCGTGCCGATGATCCCCTGGCTCGCCTCCATCCCTTTGAGGAGCTCGGATTCGAAATACTCGTCGCAGAGCTCGGCGATGGAACCCTCGATCGTCTTGCTGTAGAGATCGTCGTGCTCGGCGCGCCTGAAGGCCCTCTTCACCTGCTTCGTCGTCGCCGGGTACCTGAGTAGCGGTCGAATGATGTCAACCGCCTCATCCCACAGAGCGTCGAAGCGTCCGAATGCCTCCGCATCCTTCTTCGAATGCTCGGCGATCGACTCCATGCGCTTCTTCACGTCACTCCACAACAACAGGCCCCCGCCATCTTCGTGGGGCGCGAAGGCGATCGGGTCTTTGTGTCTGATGTCGAGCTTCAGCCCCAGATCCCGGATGATCTCGGGAAGGAGCAGCGACAACGAATAGGAAGCCGTGGAGATCCGGAAGCCGGGAAACAGCTCCTCCGTGACGCACGCTCCACCCACTCTGTCGGTTCGCTCGACGACGAGAACCTTGAGTCCGGCCTTGGCGAGGTAGCACGCACAGGTCAGGCCGTTGTGACCGGCCCCGATGACGATCGCATCGTGATCGGCCATCTAGGAGCACTTTCCCTGGTCAGAGGGGTGGATCGTGGTTCTGGCAGCTTCGAAGGACACTCAGAAACCTCCACTGGATTGGTACTCGGCCCCAAGTCAGGCTACTTTCTACTCCATGGCCCTCACCGCGTTCTGTAGTACCTGCCAGCGGACCGTCTACATCGAGGAGGCCGACACGCCCGTCTGCCCGGTGTGCTCGACGCCTCTGCTCGAGACGGTCGAGGACGAGCGCTCCGACCCGCAGGACGAAAAGGTCACATAGACGGTCCATCGTGCGGCGGCTTGAAGTACGAGGCCGTGACGACCCGGTCACCATCCAGCACCAGGGTCGTAACCGATCCCGTATCGCAAGGAACCCTCCCCAGCCACGGTGGCACGCGGCGCCGCGCGAGCGCGAGACGCGCGACGAGCACTGGGGTCTGATGAGAAACCACCGCTAACTCACGACCGTCGGCTTTGACGATGGCGTCATCGATGGCGGACAGCATCCGCGCGCGGATCTCGGTGAAAGATTCTCCCCAGCTCGGCTTCATCGGGTTGCGAAAATTCCACCATCGTTTGGGGTTGCGGAAAAGGAGCGCGAGGTTGTGACTTACGCCTTCGAGAGTGGTGCTGCTCTCGGTCAATCTTTCGTCCGTTGTGATCTCGAGGCCGTGGGGTTCCGCTATGAACTGCGCGGTCTCTTGCGCGCGCTCGAGAGGGCTGGCCCAGAGAACGCCGAGATCGGCCTCGCGAAGGTGTTCTGCCGCTGCCTTCGCCTGGCGTTGCCCGCGTTCGGACAGCGAGTACCCGGGCAGACGGCCGTAGATGACCCCTTTGGGGTTCTCGACCTGACCGTGGCGAACGAGGTGGATCGTGACCATGACGGTGATTGTCTCGCGTCTTCACCCGCGCCGGTCACGGGGGCAGCCGCAACCGTGGATAGGTAGAGTCCTTAGATGCCCGACATCCTCCTGTTCGGCGCCACCGGTTACACCGGCCGGCTCACCGCCCTTGCCCTCGCTCGACGAGGGGCCAGCTTCGCCATCTCCGGCCGGAGTCGCCCCAAGCTCGAAGCCATAGCGAAGGAGACCGGCCACCCGGAGATCCGAACGGCGTCCGTCGGGGACACCGCGTCCCTCGTTGCGGCTCTCGACGGCACCAAGGTTCTGCTCACCTGCGTTGGCCCATTCGAGCAATGGGGACACACGGCCGTCGAAGCCGCGCTCGAAGCCGGCGTGCATTACATCGATTCGACCGGGGAGGGCACGTTCATCGCTGGGCTGTTCCAGGGGCGGGACGCCGCTGCGCGTTCCGCCGGTATCGCGATGGCACCTGCACTCGCCTTCGACGAGGTGCCGGCAGACGTTGCCGCGACGCTTGCTTGCGAGGGGATGAACCGTCCGGAACTGGTCTTGACGTACGCGGTCCCTACGTCTGCATCATCGGGGACCGTCAATTCCGCGCTCGGCATCATCTCGCGGCCCGGCCCGTGGATCGAAGAGGGCGAGACGAAGTGGGTCAAGACCGGGCAGTACCGCCGTTGGGCTCCCTTGCCACCGCCGCTCGGTCCCCGTCCGACGGTGTCCGCGCCACTGGCCGAGCTCTACCTCGCGCCCCGCCATCTCGACCTGCGTTCCCTACAGCTCTACATGACCTCCGGGCGGCTGCAGACCCTTGGCATGAAGGTCGGCCTACCGGCGCTGCGTGCCGCCCTGTCCGTGGGCCCAACCCAGAGAGCGATCCGATCCGTTGTGAAGCGGGTCGTGCCGGAGCCGGACCCGAAGGATGGCGGACGCCGGCGATTCACGATCCTTGCCGAAGCTAGCGCCGGACGTGACCGGCGCAACGTCGTCGTCACGGGCGCGGACGTGTACGGCCTCTCCGCCGAACTCCTGGCCTGCGGCGCGATGCACATGGCGGAAGAGGGATACGACAAGACCGGCGTCCTGGCTCCCGTCCAAGCGGTAGATATCGACATCCTTCAGAAGGAACTGATCGACCGTGGTGTCCTGATCGAGGTTCACGACTGACCGAGAGGAGTCTCGTTGGGAGCAAGGCTTCAGTACGCAAAGGTCATAGACCGGGGCTTGTTCATCGATCAGGGGGGGCGGATACATCCCGGCCTGCAGAGCAAGGTGCTCCTCCAAGACGAGCCCGGAGAGGCCGCCGCCTTCTTGGTGATGCGCGGGTGGGGCGACGATCACGGAACCTTCACGGAGCAGTGGCGCCTCGAGGGCAAGGGGGGCGGCGTGCTCTACGAGAGCGTTCCACGCGAGCTGCACCTTGCGACGAAAACACACGTAGAACGCCTCGAAGACGAGGTCGACGGCCTCCGGTTCGAGTACGCGGCCGACGACTACAGCGTCGTCTTCCTCCTCGACGATCGGGAGTCGGCGCGCACCGTGTTCACGGTCGAACCGGAGGGCCGGGGCCCCGCCGCCTCCTAGGGGGCCGGTAACCGGGGCGGCCGTCTGCGCGTCCAACCCTGCGACGAGGCGGATTGGCCGTCTCGCTCACAGGAGGTAATCAGGTGTACGAGTTCGCAATCGTCGTGCTGCTTGGGATCGGTACGTTCAAGCTGGTCGACATGCTCACGGAGTACGTCGAACTGTCGAAGATCCAGACGATCCTGACGATCGCTTTGGGTATCGCTCTGGTCTGGGCCCTCGACTTCTCGTTGTTCGCAGCGTGGGACATCCCCGTGCGATCCGAGATGCTCGGATACGTGGGCACCGGTCTGATGGTCGCAGCGGCCGGGTACGCCACGCCGCAGTTGTTCGAGCACGTCGCCGAGATCTTCGGCCGTCGCCGGACCACTTCGCCGGTCAGTCGAGCCGCCTAACACGCAGTCGTAACACCGGAAGGGTCCCCGCTGAGGGGGCCCTTCCTGCTGCGTGACGTGCTCTGGGCGGCCGGCGCCGTTCTCGGATGAGGTGTGATCCAAATCCACTGGAAAGTAGTCGGCCCCTTCTAAGGTCAGGGGCATGAGCGACGATCTTCTTCGGCTATCTCCTTCCAGCGCATCGGACTTCAAGGCCTGTCCACAACTGTTCAAGTTCCGGTCGATCGACCGGCTTCCAGAACCCATGTCGGTTGCCGCCGCCCGCGGCTCACTGGTTCACGCGGTGCTCGAGCGGCTCTTCGCCGAGGACGCCGAGACTCGCACCCCCGAACGGGCCGACGAGCTCCTTACGATGTTGTGGGACGAACTGCGAGCGGATCCGGAGTTCCGGCCGGAGCTTCTGGACGGCCCCCAGGAGGACGCGTGGCTCGAAGACGGCAGGCGGCTGCTGGGCAACCTCTTCAAGCTCGAGGATCCCCGCACCCTCCGGGCCAACCGCCTCGAATGGTGGGTCGAATACGAGATGCCCGAACTTCACCTGCGCGGCATCATCGACCGGCTCGAGGTACTTCCCGATGGCTCGTGGATCCTGTCCGACTACAAGACGGGGCGGGTACCCGGCGAGACCCGCGAGCTGCGAGCCTTCTTCGGCCTTCGTTTCTATGCGCTGGTCTGCTGGCGCTCGTTCGGCGTCATCCCCAAGGAGATACGACTCGTCTACCTCTCGGATCCAGCCGTGTTGACGCTCAATCCTCACGAGCGGATGCTGATCGCATTCGAGCGGCAGATGCAAGCCCTGGGCACCGCTATCCGCCGGGCTCTCGATCTAGAGGACTGGCGGGCGCGCCCGTCGCCGTTCTGCATGTCGTGCTCGTTCCAGAAGCAGTGCCCCGCCTGGGCGATGAGCGAGCCGCGCGGCTCCTCGGCCGAGACCGCCTAGGGGGAAAAGATGAGCCGCCCGATCGGGCGGCTCACGCAGTCCAGCTCGGAACTAAGCCTTCTTGGGAAGCATGCGGGTCATCTTGGTCCCGCACACCGGGCACTGCCCCTGGGCCGCTCGAGAGCCGTTCTCGAGCGTCACGACCTCTCCTTCGAAGTCACGCTTCTCGCGGCACTTCACGCAGTAGCCGTTGTAGGTCTCAGCCATCGAGGCTCTCCCTTCCGGCGCGACGTGAGCCGTGCGCCTCCACCGTCTATCGTGCCATTCCAGGGGGGCAGGGGTCGGATTTGACCCTACGGAGAGTCGTGGGGCGGGGTCGAATGTCCGCTTTTCTCTAGCTCTTGCTCACGCTCCGCATCCGGAGGGTGGACTTCACTCCCGTCATCCGGCTCGTCCGGGGGGCCCGGGGCGCCGGCCGTGGCGAAGCGCGGGGGTGCACCCCGGTACCTGGCGAGCAGATAGAGCCCGATCAGAACGGTGATCAGGGACAGGAGCTGGCTGCCGGTCAGGCCTAGATAGCGCCGGTCGACGCGTAGGAAATCGGTGATCACGCGCATCGTCCCGTACCACGTGACGAAGATGAGCGTGAGCATGCCCAGGTTGCGGGGCCGGCGCCCCACCCACAGCAGGACGCCCAGCAGGAGCAATGTGGAGAAGAAGTCGTACAGGGCGGTCTGATGGAGCACCAGGTCGAAACAGCCGAGGGACGGTGGGTCCCCTTGCTCGAGCGCGGAGCGATAGACCTGCGCCGCCTCCGGTGAGGCCCCCGATTGGCCGGAGCAGAGCCATCCGAGCGCGAAGGTCGTCGGCTTCCCGAGGTGGTCGCCGATCACGAGGTCGCCGATGCGCCCGATAACGATGCCCAGCGCGAGTCCCGGGGCGGCGAGATCGATCGTTCGCCAGAAACCCATGCGCTTCTTGAGCATGTGGGGAAGCGACACCAGGACGGCGCCCGTTATCCCCCCTAACAACGAGATCCCGCCCTCCCAGATCCTGAGCACGCCGAGGAGGTCGTCGCCGCCCTCGGTCACCTCGGAGAAGTGGCCGATCACGTAGCCGATGCGCGCCCCCGCGATGGCCCCCAACAGAGCCCAGAACAAGGTGTTCCAGATGTCGTTCTCGTCGGGTCCTCCAAACCGGCGCGCCCGCCTGACCATCAACTGTGCGCCTGCGAGATACCCCAGAGCGATCCCGATCCCATGCGGAGAGATCTCGAGAGGGCCCAGGTTCAGGGTCGAGACGATGTCCCACGACAAAGGATCGAGGCCGAACTTGAATGCTGCCGCCAACTCCACCGGGGCGGTCAGACCTTCCGGTAGTCGGTGACCCAGGCTCCGTCCTCGACGACGTAGTCGCCGAACAACAGGGGGGCCTCCTGGCGCATGAGCTCGCCGATCTTATTGAACACGATCCGCAGCTCCTCCTCGGCTCCCGGATCGGTGCGGGCCTGGATCACGTGTCGCAACGTGCGGATGTTGGCCGTCCAGATGATCATCGTGGACATGCCCTCGGGAGCGAGCCTGCGCAGAGCGGAGGTGATCTCCTTCTTGGTGTGGAAGTTGACACCCTGTTCGTCCAGTCCGAAATGCTCGGCCGCCGAGACCTGGAACTCCTCGAGGGTCTCGAGGATCGACACGATGTTCGTGCGCAGCGGCTCGAGTGACTCCGGTATACGGAAGGGCAGATCCTTTATGCGCACGAAGCGCAGGCTCTCCTGTGAGAAGGCCGAACCGGCGCGGTGTCGCACGAGCTCGTGAGTGAACACCCGGCTGACGTCCCAGATGATGAACGAATAGTTGGCGTGCTCCAGAACCGAGCCGTGGCCGGACCGCAGGATGTTGAGGAAGTAGTCCTTCTGGTCCCGCCGCACCTTGGTCACGTTCGGGTTGAGCCCCTCGGTCCACGACCGGTAGCAGGCCCGGCCCGCGGCCTCCACCAAGAGCTGTCCGTCGTTGACGCCCTCGTCCTGCTCCCGCCGCATCTGCAGCCAGGAATCGCCGCCGACGGTCTTCAGATAGCGCTCCAGAGCATCGAGGTCCACCGAAGGGCGGGCGATGAGCTCGATCTGAGGCGACGTTTCTTTCACGGATAGGCTCCAGCGTTGTCGGGTCGGTGCTCGCAGTATAGGTAGGGAGGCGACCACTCAGATGGAATCGATCAGAGCTCCGCGTGGGACCTCTCTCACCTGCAAGGGGTGGCCCCAGGAGGCCGCCATGCGCATGCTGATGAACAACCTGGATCCCGAGGTGGCGGAGCGGCCCGAGGACCTCGTGGTCTACGGGGGGTCGGGGCGGGCGGCCCGAAGTTGGGAGGCGTTCCATGCCATCGTCGGGGAGCTCCAGCGGCTCGAAAAAGACGAGACGCTCCTGATCCAGTCGGGCAAGCCGGTCGGTGTCTTTCGCACCCACGACAGGGCCCCCCGGGTCCTGATCTCGAACGCGATGCTGGTGCCGCACTGGGCGAACTGGGACGAGTTCCACCGCCTCGAGGCGATGGGACTCACGATGTACGGACAGATGACCGCCGGGTCGTGGATCTACATCGGGACGCAGGGGATCCTGCAAGGCACGTACGAGACGCTCGGCGAGCTGGCCGCCCGGCGCCTCGGCGGGTCGCTCGAGGGCCGGCTGGTGCTGACCGCGGGCCTCGGCGGCATGGGCGGGGCCCAGCCCCTCGCCGTGACCATGAACGAGGGCGTCGCATTGTGCGTCGAGGTCGATCCGGCCCGCATCGCCCGCCGCCTGGAAGGCCGCTACCTCGACCGCTCGACCGAGGACCTCGACGAGGCGTGCCGGTGGGCCGAGAGCGCCCGGTCGGAGGGACGGGCCGAGAGCATCGGCCTGCTCGGTAACGCCGCCGAGGTGCTCCCCGCGCTTCTCGAACGCGGGCTGCAACCCGACGTGGTGACCGATCAAACGTCGGCTCACGACATGCTCGAGGGCTACGTCCCTGCGGGTATGACGCTGGACGAGGCCGCGCGGCTTCGATCGGACGATCCCGGCTCGTACGTGAAGCGGTCCCTGGATTCGGTCGCGCGTCACGTCGAGGCGTGGCTCGGTTTCCAGAGCCGCGGCGCCGTGTGCTTCGAATACGGAAACAACATCCGCACGCAGGCGCTCGAGGCGGGAGTCGAGAACGCGTTCGACATCCCCGGCTTCGTCGAAGAGTACATCCGGCCGTTGTTCTGCGAGGGCAAGGGGCCATTCCGCTGGGCCGCGCTTTCGGGCGAGCCCTCCGACATCAGCGCGACCGACCGCGCGATCCTCGACCTGTTCCCGGACGACGAACGGCTTCATCGGTGGATCGCTATGGCGGCCGAGCGCGTCGCCTATCAAGGACTGCCGGCGCGCATCTGCTGGCTCGGTTACGGCGAACGAGCGCGAGCGGGGTTGCGCTTCAACGAGCTGGTCGCGTCGGGCGAAGTGCAGGCACCGATCGTCATCGGCCGCGATCATCTCGACGCCGGGTCGGTCGCGTCCCCCTTCCGCGAGACCGAAGCGATGATCGATGGCTCCGATGCGATCGCCGATTGGCCCATCCTGAACGCATTACTCAATACCTCCGCCGGAGCCCACTGGGTCTCGGTCCATCACGGTGGCGGCGTCGGCATCGGCTACTCGATCCACGCGGGCATGGTCGTCGTTGCGGACGGGAGTGCGGATGCAGCGGAGCGTTTGGAGCGCGTCCTCGACACGGATCCGGGGACCGGCGTCGTCCGCCATGTCGACGCCGGCTACCGACGGGCGATCGAGGTGGCCGGCGAACGCGACGTTCG
>JALZJQ010000080.1 GCA_030859685.1 Actinomycetota bacterium
ACGACTTCCGGTGCGCTCGAGGCCGAGCGCGATCCGATCTTCCTCGTCCCCCTAGCGAAGAGAAACGCGGTGAGCACGACCGCGATCCCCAGCAAAGGGTCGAAGTCCCATGCTCCGAACCAGGCGCGGTCGATGAGGGGCGCGTGTGCCAGGGTCATATCGAGTTTCCGCACGCGTTCAGGAAGATGAGAGGGATGAAGCCGACGGCTATCGCCATGATGAAGAGCCCGTTCACGAACAACGCGCCCCCCGCCATCCACGTCGCTCGGTGTCCCTCGGAGGTGTCGGTGGTTCTCCGGAGCTTCCGGTAGCACCGGATGGTGGCCAGCAACGCGAGAAGCCCGATGAGGAGCAGCGCGGCATCCATGAACAGGATGAACGTTTTGGTGCTGATCCCGTAGACGTGTCCGCGCCCCGAGCCTTCAGCGCCGCCCGCACAAAGGATCTCGTTGAGGTCGGGCGCGACGAAGACCTGCGTGGCCCAGGCGATCGGCGCACCCAACAGCCCAAACCAGAGGAGACCAGATCCTCGAGTTTCGTCGCGCGTGATCTCGTGCGCCATGCCGATCTCCTAGAAGTGAGGTGAGAGGTAGATGGTGAACAACACTCCTGCCCACACTGCGTCGACGAAGTGCCAGTACATCGCGAAGTTCTGCACGGTTACGTGTCTGTGCTCGTCGAAGTGCCCACGCCATGCGCGGACTTGAGTCCACAGGCTGAAGAGAAGCCCGACGGCGACGTGAGCGCCGTGTAAACCGGTCAGACCGTAGAAGAGCGAGCCATAGACGTTGGTGCTGGGCGAGAACTCGTGAAGCGTTTCCGGGTACTCAACGGCGATCTGGATCACCAAGAAGGCCGCGCCAAGGATGAAGCCCAAGAGGAGGCCGACCTTCAAGCGACCCTGTTTGCCTTTCTTGATCCCGGAGTCGGCGAGATGCACCGGGATGCTGGAGGACCACAGGATCGCAGTCATGATGAGTGGAAGCGTGAGCGAGGGCTTGGGGATATCGCCGGGAGGCCACACGACGGACCCCGAGGTGAAGCGCAGGTAGAAGTAGCTCGAGATGAGAGCGCCGAACAAGGTGGCTTCGGTCGCGATGAGGCCCACCATCCCCCACCACCCGAAGGCGCGCGTTCCCGAGGTGTGATGGGGGAGCACGATCTCGGTCGATCTTTCGCCGGCGGCGCGGGCGCTCATCGCGTGTCCACCTTTTCATCGACGGGTACTCGCGACACGTCACTCATGTCTCTTGCGTTTCCCCGCTCGGCCAGAACCATCCGGCGAGTCCGACCATCGTTGCCACTGCGCCTACTCCCGCCAGCAGCCAGGCGTCGAGCAGGATCCCGTACGCGAGGACCAGGAGGGCCATGGTGAGGGCGAACGGCCAGGGAGTTGCGTGGGGCATATGCGCGATCGCCTGTGGTTTCGCGTCGAGCACGCTGGTGATGAGGACCTGGTGCCCCTCTGCCAGCTCGAGCCCGAGCGCGGGCTTCTGCTCTTGTTCGTGTAGCTCGGGTTGGTCCCACATCGGCTCCTTGCTCCTGATCGTGGGGATCGCCGCGAAGTTGTACGCGGGAGGCGGCGAAGTTGACGCCCATTCGAGGGTCTCCCCATCCCAAGGATCGTTTCCGGCGGGGGCTCCACTGCGTTGGCTGCGCACGAACGCGATCACCGTGAACAGGACGCCGAGCGCGAGAACGAATGCACCTATCGACGAGATGAGGTTCCCGACCTCCCATCCCAGGCCCGCTTCGTAGGTGTAGATGCGACGCGGCATGCCGAGTAGCCCGAGGATGTGCTGGGGGAAGAACGCGACGTTGAAGCCGATGAACATCAGCCAGAAACTCGTCTTCCCCAGGACCTCGCTCATCATCCGGCCCGTCATCTTCGGGAACCAGTGGTAGAACGCGCCGAAGATCGGAAACATGGATCCACCGACGAGGACGTAGTGCAGGTGTGCCACGACGAAATACGTGTCGTGCACCTGTTGGTTGAAAGGTACGAGACCCAGCATGGGACCGGTGAGGCCACCGATCACGAAGATGAAGATGAAGCCGAGCACGAACAGGCCGGAGGTCCGCAGTAACGGTTTCCCGGTCACGAGGGTGGCCAGCCAGGCGAAGACCTGCACCCCCGTGGGGATGACGACCATCATGCTCCCCGCCGAGAAGAAGCTGAGTGTCAGTCCCGGCAGACCATCGGCGAACATGTGGTGCACCCACACTCCGAACCCTATGAGCGCGGTGGCCATCTCGGCCAGGACGATGTAGGTGTATCCGATCATCGGCCTGCGGGCCATGGTGGGAATGATCGCGGACGCGATCCCGAACGCGGGAAGCACGACGATGTAGACCTCGGGGTGCCCGAAGAACCAGAACAGGTGCTGCCACAGCACCGGGTCCCCACCTCCCCCGGGTTCGAAGAAATGGAAGCCGAACTTGCGGTCCAGCTCGAGCATCGTGACGGCGAGCGTCAGCGTGGGGAGAGCGAAGACGATCGAGATGGCCATCGCCAGCTCGCCCCAGACGAAGATCGGGACCCGGTTGAGCGACATACCGGGAGCTCGCATCTTCAAGATCGTGACGATGAAGTTGATCGCGCCGCCGGTAGACGAGATGCCGAGCAGGATGAGACCGAGGCAGTAGAAGTCGATGTTCAGGCCCGGACTGAATTGCTCCGACGCAAGCGGTAGATAATTGAACCATCCATCATTGGGGGCCTGCCCGACCAGGAAACTCGAGTAGAAGAAGAGCCCGCCCGCAACGAACAGCCAGTATCCGAACGAGTTGAGCCGAGGGAAAGCCATGTCTCGCGTCCCGATCATCAGGGGCACGAAGTAATTGCCGAATCCCGACAGCATCGGCATGGCGAAGAGGAACATCATCGTGATGCCGTGCATCGAGAAGAGCTGGTTGAAGAACTCGGGTTGGACGATCTCGAGGTTCGCGTCGATCAGCTGGGTGCGGATGAGCAGCGATTCGATGCCGCCCAGAACCAGGAACACGAACGAGGTGTAGATGTATTTCAAGCCGATCTTCTTGTGGTCGACCGTCGTCAGCCAGCTTGCGAGCCCGGGACGTTCCGCCCAGATCCCTCCGAGTCGAGCGGCAAGTGTCGCCATCAGTCCAGTCCCTCGAGGTAGTCGAGCAGGCTGTCGAGCTCGACATCCGTGAGATCTGTGGGCGGCATCGCCACGCCCGGTTTGATGGATTGTGGATCCGTGATCACGCGCTCCAGGTTGTCTCGATCGTTCGGGATGATGCCGGAGAACAGCGTCTCGCGATCGCCCAGGTGCGTCAGGTCCGGCCCGACCGTGGCCATGGCTTCGGTGCCGCGGATCGCGTGGCAGCCGGCGCACGTGCTGTTCAGGAACACCTCGCCCCCATCTACCTGTGATGTCGCCGCATCCTCTGCCTCGCCGCCCATCCATTCCTCAAAGGCGTCCGGCTCCTCGGCGACGACGTAGAAGGCCATCTTTGCGTGTTGCAGACCGCAGAACTCCGCGCACTGACCGCGGTAGCGACCGGGTTCATCCGCTTCGAGCCACAGGTAGTTCTCGCGGCCCGTGACGTGGTCGATCTTGCCCTGGAGCTGTGGGACCCAGAAGCTGTGGATGACATCGGCGCTCAGCAGCTTCATGCGCACCGGTTCACCGGTGGGGATGTGGATCTCGTTGGCGGAGATCGCCCCGTTGGGGTAGCGGATCTCCCACCACCAGTCGTGACTGACGACTTCGATAGTGATCTCGGCGGTCCGGCCGCGCGCCGACAGGTCCGACATGTCTCGCAGGGCGACGATGAAGACGCCGATCAGGATCACGGCCGGGAGGACGACGCCGGCGAAGATGATGAAGCGGTCGCCCCACGACACATCTCTCTCGACTGTGACTCGCCGCCGGCTGCGAAGCACCGCCACGAGCAGGAACCCGACCACGACCAGGAAGACGGCGGTGGCGATCCAGAGAAGCAGCCACCACAGGCTCTCGATCCGTGATGCAGCCGGGCCCCGGGGTTCGAGGATCGAAGGAGAGTCTGCATCACAAGCTGCGAGAGCGAAAAGGCAC
>JALZJQ010000087.1 GCA_030859685.1 Actinomycetota bacterium
GAAGTCGCCGCCCAGGTCGGACGGGATGCTGAGGTGAACGCCCTCTGCCGAATCTCCGGCGCTCTCGATGAAGGTGTCCGAGACAGATCCGTCACCCGACATCATCGTGCCCTCGAAGCCGGCCTCGACCGCCTGCTTGACGATCTTCGCGAAGTCGGCGTCGTAGCCGCCGAAATAGAAGGCGTCCGCCCCCGATGCCTGAACGTCGGAGATCAGAGCCGAGTAATCGTCTGCACCGGCCGCCGCTCCTTGGCGCCCCACGATCTCGACGCCCTCGGCCTCTGCGGCCTCTGCAACGGCGTCCCCGAGGGGCTGGCCGTACTCCGACTTGTCGTCGGCAACGAACAGCTTGGTCGCGCCAACCTCTTTGGCGAGGTACTGGCCGCCAAGTCCGCCCTGGCCCGCGTCGTTACCGATCGCGCGATACCAGTAGTCCCAGTCTTCTTCGGCCAGCGCCACACCAGTGGCCGACGGGGAGATGAACGGGATCGCCGAGTCGTTGTACGTGTCGCCCGACACCGCCGACTCGCCCGAGAACGCGGGTCCGACGACCGCGACCGTTTCGGTATCGCTGGCGACCTCTTCGACCACCGGCGGGGCGTTGTCCGGGCTACCCTGCGTGTCGCCCTCATTAAAGGTGATCTCGGCCGGGAACTCGGGGTCCTCGTTGAGCTCGTCGAAGCGAAGCTGCGCGCCCTGGAAGCTCGGAATGACCAGATAGTTGTACGGGCCGGTCAACGCTCCCTGGAAGTAAACCGACACGGGAATCTTCTCTACTTCTTCATCCCCGCCCCCGGTCTCGCCGTCTCCGTCGCCACCACAGGCTGCGGCCACGAGCGAGAGCGCCGCCAGCAGCGCGAGAAGAACCTTCCACTTGGATCTCTTCATTCGTTCCCCCTTACTAGAACAGAACCGTCGCTGAAGCGCGGCCCCCTAAACGACAGCAACACAAGGCAAGACCTCCCAGAGCGCCGACATTCTACCTATCACCCTTTCGAAGTCCAGTCCCACACGAGAAAACCTCGGCGCCGTGCGAATCCGCCTCCTGTCTACTACCAGTGTAGGAGAAACGAGGCGTAAATGTTTCCATTTTCGTGATGGCGTCCTTCGGGGGACGTCACGAGCTCAAAACGTCTTCTGCCACATCCCTCATCGGGCGCCGCTCGTCCATCGCCCTCTTCTGGATGGTTCGGAAGGCCTCGGCCTCGCTCATCCCCCCCTCGTCTATCAGCCGGCCCTTCGCCCGATCGACGAGTTTCCTGGTCTCGAGCTGATCGGCGAGGTCGCCCACCTCGTTCTTGACGGCGATCAGCTCCGCCTGTCGAGCCAGCGCCACCTCGATGGCCGGGAGCAGATCCGACTTCTGGAACGGCTTGACCAGGTACCCCATAGCGCCCGCCTCGGCGGCTCGCCTCACGAGATCCTTCTGCGAGAAGGCCGACAGGATCAGTACGGCCGAGACCTGGTCCTCGACGATCCGCTCGGCGGCGCTCAGGCCGTCCAGGCCGGGCATCTTGATGTCCATGATCACGAGGTCCGGCCGGTGCTCGCGCGCCAGATCGATGGCTGCCTCGCCGTCGGAGGCCTCGCCCACCACGTCGAAGCCCTCCTCCTCGAGCATCTCCTTGAGGTCGAGCCTGATGATCGCCTCGTCCTCGGCGATCAGGACGGTGTCGGCTCGAGGGGTTGGGGCCGGCACCCTAGGAACGAGGGCCGAGCATGCGGTCGAGCAGCCGGTCCTGCTCGCCCTGCAGCTCGACGATCTCGGCATGGGCCCGCTCACGCTGCGCGACCAGGCGCTCGTAGTCGTCCCGCGCCGTGCGGAACTCACGGTCGGCGAGGGGGGTTTCGGACACGAGCATGCGGGTCTTGGCGTCCTCCATCACGTCGCTCTGGAACAGGACCTGCTCCTCGGCGATACGCAATTCCTCCCGCGCCTTGCTCAGCCGCTCCGAGATCTCCGAGAGATTCTTCTGAACCTTCATGGGCCGAAAAGTATAGGGGTGCAAGCCCCGCCGGGGAAGGCCCCTGTCTGGGCGACGGAGCGTCCGATGTTCGTACCTCGTCTTACTCCTTGCGGGCCTGATTCCGACCGAGTGATCGAGAGCTAGCAGAGATCGCCTTCCACGGGATGGGAACTAACGCTCGTTTGCTTAGTTGTGCCGGGAGCGGGACTCGAACCCGCAAGGGCCGAAGCCCAATGGTGTTTGAGACCATCGCCTTTTCCGAATTTGGCCATCCCGGCTAGCAGTCATTCTAGAAGGGGAACAGCGTTGGAGAGGTAATGGTCCTCCACCCATCCTTGGGTCCGATGAAAAGATCCATGTGGGTCACGTCCAACCGCCGGGCTACTGAGATCGTCTTCCAATTCATTTGCCGCCAACGGATCCCCGTGATGTCACACGCGCGACAGAAGATGTCGCGGATCGCAGCCGAATTGTTCGTGAACTGGTAGCGAGGGTAAGCCTTGCCGTTCACCACGTTCAGTGATCTGCAGCCGTCCGAGTGGATCAGGCCGCGAAGCAGCTGACGAGGAAATCTTTCCAACAGATACTCCTGCCAGAACGCCAGTTCTATCTTCCTCAAGTGTTTGGGGCCGGGACCGTGCTGAGGGAACAGGCAGGGCCAGTGCTTCCAGTAGGCAGTGACCTCCACGCAGCCGACCTTCGGGATCTGGTTGACCGCCATCCGAGTAACGGGGCGAACTGCCGAAATTGCGCGGCGGCACTCTCTGATGATGCCCTGGTATCTCGTGTCGAGAACCACTCTGAGCTTGAAAACCCCCCGAGGTGCCGCAGACAACATTCCGTCGCCCAGATACACGCCCAGCAGATAGGAGCAGGCACGGGGATCGGTCGTTCCCCCCTCGCAGATGGGGCAGTCCAGGCGAGGAACAACACTCGAGGGCCGGCCTGGTCGGAGGAGGTGGTCCCGAGATCCGTGTCGCCAGTCCTTGATCGTGCCCCTCGGGATGCCGGTGGCGCGTGCTATCTCGCAATCGTTCAGCCCGGCATCGACGAACGCCTTGACATGACGTAGCTCGGTTAGGGGTCGGGTCAACGGCGAAGACTCCTTTCGCCCGACCCGGGAGGCGGCCCACAGGTATCCCATCACAGGGGTGCGACGAAAGAGCCCCCGCATTACAGAGGAGGATGCTGGAGCGCTCGAACGAAAAAGGGGCCGGGGAACGGCCAGAGGCCCGGGGGGGACCGGGCCTCTGAGGGGCTGGGGTGGGGAAAATCTAGTTAGGGGCGGGGTATGCGCCCTTTTTGGATCCTGATCTGTCGCATCGGCCTCTCCCCCGGTGAGAAGGCAATTCCTCTTGGTTGACTGTCTCAGTTATCGACAGGGATTCTCGGATTTGTAGGGTTTGGCGGATACGCATTTTTGCCTATTTCTGGGAGGCCTAATTGTCGAGCGCGGCCCTCACGCTCGCCAGCCACTCTGCGGCCGCCTCCGCCCCGCTCTCGAGGGCGTGCCTCACCACGGCGGAGCCCACCACGACTCCGTCGGCCGAGACGGCCGCCTCGCGCGCCTGCTCGGGCGTCGACACCCCTATGCCCACTAGGACGGGTAGATCCGACGCCCCCCGGCAGGCCGCGACCACGGGAGCCGCGCGCTCGGAGAGGCTGGTACGGGCCCCCGTTACGCCCAAGGTCGACACCGCGTAGATGAAGCCGGTCGCGGTGACGGCGATGGCCTTCACGCGCTCGGTGGAAGAGGTGGGAGCCACGAGAGGCACCCACGCCAGGTCGTGATCCGCTACGGCGGAGCGCAGCGATGCCGATTCCTCAACCGGGATGTCGGGGACGATGAGCCCCGTGAATCCGGCCTCCGAAGCCACGCGACAGAACTCGGACTCCCCCACTCGATGGATCGGGTTGTAATAGGTCATGGCGATGCGAGGGCAACTCGTCGTCGCCGAGGATGCGAGCTCGAGAGCGGCGAGGGGACCCACACCCGACCCGAGCGCCCGTTCGGAAGCCGAGGCGATCACCGGCCCGTCCATCAGCGGATCCGAGTACGGCAGCCCCACCTCCACCGCGTCGGCCAGCCTCGCCACGGTGGCCAGCGCCTCCGGGAAGCCGGCCACATCTGGGATGCCCGCGACCATGTACGGCACGAGCAGCTTCCGACCGGACGAGCGCGCGGTCTCGAGATGATCGAGTAGCGCCGTCATCCGAGGTGTGCCGTCATCCGCCGAGCGCGCTTGCAACTGTTGCAACGTCCTTGTCGCCCCTACCCGAGAGGCAGACGAGCACGGTTCCTTGTGTCTTGCCACGGAGCACGTACGCGAGCGCATGAGCCGGCTCGAGCGCGGGGAGGATGCCCTCCGTTTCTCCGAGGATGCGGAACGCCTTCAGCGCCTCCTCGTCGGTGGCGCTCTCGTAGCGCGCGCGGCCCGTGGCCGCGAGCCACGCATGCTCTGGGCCCACGCCCGGATAGTCCAGCCCCGCCGAGATCGAGTGAGCGTGCGCGATCAGACCCTCGTCATCTTGCAGCACGAGGCTGCGGGCCCCGTGCAACACACCCGGCGTCCCCTTGGTGATGGAGGCGCCGTGCCGTCCGTCGAGACCTTCCCCCGCCGCCTCGACGCCCACGAGAACGACCGTCTCGTCGCGGTAGAAGCCGCGGAACAGCCCGGCCGCATTGGATCCGCCTCCGACGCAGGCCACGACCTCGTCCGGAAGACTCCCAGTCAGCTCGTGACACTGCGCCCGCGCCTCGTTCCCGATCACCGTCTGCAAGGCGGCGACGATCTCCGGATAGGGATGGGGGCCAACGACGCTGCCGATGACGTAGTGGGTGTCCTCTACGTTCGCCACCCAGTCGCGCAGAGCTTCGTTGATGGCGTCCTTCAGCGTTGCACTCCCCGCCTCGACGGGGACCACCTGCGCGCCGAGCAGCTCCATCCGAACGACATTGAGGTGCTGCCTGCCCACGTCGGTGGCCCCCATGTAGACGACACACGGAAGTCCGAAGTACGCAGCCGCCGTGGCCGTTGCCACACCGTGCTGACCGGCTCCCGTCTCGGCGATCACGCGCGTCTTCCCCATCCGCGCGGCGAGCAGTACTTGCCCGAGCGTGTTGTTGATCTTATGGGCGCCGGTGTGAGCGAGGTCTTCTCGCTTGAGAAATACGCGGGCACCGGCTCGCTCCGAGAATCGTTTCGCCTCGTAGAGAGGCGTTGGTCGCCCGACGACGGTGTCGAGCAAAGCGTTGAGCTCTTGGCCGAAGGATGCGTCCCCTCGGGCCTTCTCCCACGCGCCCTCGAGCTCGTCGAGCGCGCGCATCAAAGCTTCTGGCACGAAGCGACCACCGAACTCTCCGAACCGCCCGGTGTCATCGGGCACGTTCTCAGCTTTCACGACGCGCCGCGCAGAACTCGGAGCATCGCCACGGGATCCCGCGAGGTGACCAGGCTCTCGCCTACCAGAACTGCGGCCGCTCCCGCCGCAGACAACGCCTCCACATCGGCACGTGATGACACGCCCGACAGGCCGATCAGGGTGACCCCCTGCGGCACGCGCGGGGCAAGCTTCGCCGTGCGGTCGGGGTCGACCTCGAAAGTCTCTAGGTCGCGATGATTGACGCCGATCATCGTCGCTCCACACTCCAGCGCACGGTCCAGCTCGTCCTCCTCGTGAACCTCAACCAAGGCGTCCATGCCTAGGACTTCGCAGGCCCTCATCAGGGTTCGGAGCTCCCCCCCCACCGCCCGCACGATCAACAACAGCGCGTCCGCGCCGGCCGCTCTCGATTCGAGGACCTGTAGATCGTCCAGGATGAAGTCTTTGCGCAGCACGGGAAGACCCGCCCCTCGAGCCTGGACGAGGTCGTCCATCGTCCCGCTGAAATGCTCCGTCTCCGTGAGCACGGAAACGGCCGCCGCACCTCCGTCGGCGTATCTACGCGCGGTCTCGCCTGCATTCAGGTCCAGGTTCAGCGGACCCGCGGCCGGGGAGGCTCGCTTGATCTCGGCGATGATCGACGTATCGGTCCCCCCCAAGGCAGCTCGGAACCCGCGGGGCGCTTCGATCGCCGCCAGCCGTTGCTCGAGCACCTCCGGCGTCACGAAGGTCTTCAACTCATCAACGCGCGCCCGGGCCGATACGAGAAGATCCTCCAGATGGGACATGCAGGCGACCCTAAACGCCGAACTTCGCTAGGAACTCGAGCAACGTCCGCCCCAGAGCCATCGCGTCGCCGCTCATCTCTGCGGAGGGTAGTCCCGCGGCCGGGAACACCTCCACCGGCTCCGTCGAGATCGAAGCATCGACGCCGGCGGCCCTCGCTGCCTTGCGGAGTTCGGGTGCGAGATCTCCATTCAATGTCAGAGATCCGCCGGCACTGGTCTCGCCTATCACGATGATCCCCGGCTCGAGCTCGTCATCGAGCAGCAACTGTGCCAAACGGCGAGAGCCAAGCCGCCCGGGGTCGAGTTCCGCGTTGTCCGCGCCGAGCCCCACGAAACCGAAGGAATGCTCCGGCTCGATGACGCGCATCGCGCGTGCGACCTCTAGGAAGGTCCCGATGGCTTCGCCGCCCGCCGCACTTGACGGTGGTGTGTCGTACGCCACGGCGACGATCAGCGTCGCGTCTCCGCCATCGGGGGGTAGCGCGGTCACGTTGGAGGACCGGACGAGGTCTTCAACCGGAACGTTCTCCAGCCTCACGAGATAACCGGCCTGTTGCAGGTGCCCGAGCAAGTAGGTCGCCGCGATCCCTTCGGCCTGGGAACCGGCCGGGCGCTCAGGGGCGTCCTGCGCGAACTGCCGGTCGTGTTGCCCGACGACCGCAGGCCGCACGTACGGGGGGCCGACGGGATCGGCTCGGTTCGCGGGTTGGACCGAGCCGCCGCAGGCCCCCAAGAAGGCCAGTGGCACATACGCGCAGATCAAAGCTCTCGCCGCCATGGACTTAGTATCTGCCGCCATGAGCAACGAGGAACGCCCTATCGCATGGATGGCGCTCGAGAATGGCACCCCCGTGATGGCCGCGGACGGCGAGGAGCTCGGGAAGGTCGCCGACGTCGTTGCGGACCAGGGAAAAGACATCTTCTCGGGGGTGGTGCTTCGCCAGGGTCTCCTCGATCCGAAGAAATTCATACCCGCCACCGCCGTAGACGAGATCACTTCCTCATCTGTTCGACTCCGGATCTCCTCAGAGGAGTCGGAGTCGCTCGAGGATTACGACGGCTGACCCGGCTCCTGGAGGGCGGTGGAGCCAGCCACGGCCCTGAAGAGAACCTCGGCCTTTCGTCGCGTCTCGTCGGCTTCCGCAGCCGGAACCGAATCCGCCACGACCCCAGCTCCCGCTTGAACGAACGCTCGGCCATCCGTGGCCACGATGGTGCGGATCGTTATGCATGTGTCGAGGTTGCCGGAGAAGTCGAAGTAGCCAACGACTCCAGCGTAAGGACCACGCTTCGTCCTCTCAAGAGAATCGATGATCTCCATGGCTCGCACCTTCGGAGCCCCCGATACGGTGCCGGCGGGAAAGCAGGCGGTCAGTGCATCGAACGCCGCTGTGCTCTCCCTCAAAGTCCCGGTCACGTTGGAGACGATGTGCATGACGTGCGAGTAGCGCTCGATCTGCATCAACTCATCCACCTGGACGCTTCCGTAGCGCGCCACCCGACCGACATCGTTACGCGCTAGGTCGACCAGCATGACGTGCTCCGCGCGCTCCTTCTCATCTGCAAGCAGATCGCTCTCGTACGCCGCGTCCTCAGCTTCGGTCGCGCCTCTTGGCCTCGTGCCCGCGATCGGTCTCGTGACTATCTTGTTGCCGGTCACGCGCACGAGTGGCTCAGGCGAAGAACCGGCGATCTCGAACTCCTTGTGGCTTTCGGTTGCTCCGAAACGCAGGAAGTACATGTAGGGACTGGGGTTCAGGGTCCGCAACACGCGGTAAGCGTTGAACGAGGACCCGCTGAGTGGCGCCTCGAACCGTCTCGAGGGGACCGCCTGAAAGATGTCGCCAGCGTAAACGTGTTCCTTGACCACCTCCACCCAGCGGGCGAACTCGTCGTCATCGACGTCCGGCTCGAAGCCCACGGGGCCATCGGACGAGAGCTCGATGGGCGAGGCATCGAGCGGAGCTGCGAGTCGCTCCACGACCGCTTCGCATCGATCGAGTGCGTCCTCATAGGCGCGCTTCGGGTCTGAGGGTCGCGACACGTTGGTGATGACGAAAGCCTTCTGAGCCAGATGGTCGAACACGACGAAGGTGCGCGTCAGCAGCAGCGCGAGGTCGGGCACCCCGAGGTCGTCGGGGGGGACGTCGGGCAGTCTCTCCAGCTCGCGGACGCAGTCGTAGCCCATGAACCCAACCGCCCCACCGTGAAGTGGGGGCAGCCCCCAGCCCTCCAGCCTCGGCGCCCTGCACGATTCCAGCAACCTCCGGACGTACGCGAGAGGCGGCTCGGCGTCATCCGGTGCTACGGGAGGATCCCCGTCCACGGTCACACGGGCATCGCGCGCCTCGACGCGCGCGAATGCGTCGCCCCCAATGAACGAATACCGCGCCCAGCGCTCGCCTCCCTCCACGCTCTCCAGCAAGAAGGAACCCGGCTCGAAGGCGAGCCTCTTGAACGCGGCGACGGGGGTCTGGGAATCAGCGAGCACCTCGCGCCAGACTGGAACGATCGGATGCTGTGCGATCAGCTCTTCGAACGTGGCGCGATCTGGCCGGTAGGAGCTCAAGCGCCGAAGTCGGGCCTCACGACTCAGTGCTGCAGGTCGTAAGGGAATGGGTCGGTGAAACGCTCGGCCCCCGACGAGGTGATGAATACGGTGTCCTCGAGGCGGACGCCCCCGACACCCGCCACATAGAGACCGGGCTCGACTGCGACGACGTCCCCTTCGAGCAACTCATCGGAGCGGGGGCCCATGTAGGGCCGCTCGTGCACCTCGAGGCCAACGCCGTGCCCCAGCTCGTGCGGGAAACCCTCTTGGGGGGGCTCGGGGCCGGCATGCGTCTCCTTCGTGGGGAAGCCTTGCTTCCGGAAATACTCCGCCACCTTCTTATAGGCATCGCTGCGACCCGGTTTCAAATGCTCGAGGGCGATCTCCAGCGCCACGGTGCAATGCCCGTGCATCTTCGCCAGCTCCTCCGAGGGCGTACCGGGTACGAACGTTCGAGTCATGTCGGTGAAGACACCGGTACGCATGTCTCGCGGCCACATGTCGATGATGCACGAGGTGTTCGGCATGATCGGCCCCGTTCCCGCGTCGTGGCCCCGCAAGCACGCATCGCCGGTGTGCACCAGGATCGTCTGCGACTCCGCGCCTTGCGCCTGGAGCTGCGGCAACATCGCTTCCCGTATCAGTTCTGCGGTAAGGATCTCTCCTTCGAACCGAAGCTCGCCCGACGCCGTTGGCTCAGCATCGCGGAGCATCCGCGCGGCAGTGAGCATAGCGGTCTCCGCTGCGCGCTGAGCACGCTCGATGCCTTCGAGCTCCGCAGGGGTCTTGTGTCGCCGTCGCGTACTCCAGGCCTCCTCGTCGACCGACAGATCGACGTCCTTCTCGCGCAGGTAGTCAGCTGTCAGAACCGGGAAGGTCTGGGGCACAACGACCTTGTTGGCGCCGGCGCGCTGCAACGCGCGAAGGACTACCTCTGGGCCGACGAGATGGGTTGGGAACCCCTCGTCATAGTGGAGCTTCTCCCAGCCGAACTCGTGCCCGGGCCAGAACTCATCGACCACGTCCTCCCTGCGAGCGAACGTGCTGCGATCGGATTCGTCGCCGACGACGATCCTCTTGCCGTCGTGTTCGATGAAGGCGACCCGGCCGACGACCGGCTCGCCGATCTCGTGGCGCATCGCCGGGCTGTGGGCCGGGTCGGCGAAGAGTAGGTAGGTGGTCATGAGCGAGGAATCCTAACGGGGGTCCCCACGCTCCTAACGTTCGTCCGTACGGGACGATCCCTCGTCTTCAGGCTCGAGGGCCTCCGCCGTGGGCTCGTCTACCGACACGTTCCCCGGACCGTCGGTTGACCCGGTGGACTCAGTCTCACCGGTCGGCTCCTCCGTGCCCGGCTGGGGTAGGTCCTCACGCTGCTCGCTGAGATCGTCGGCTCTTCCTTCGTTCATGCGGCTCTCCTAACTCTCCGGTTCCAACTCGAACTCGTACCGTCCCGAGGCCACCTCGTCGGCCGCACGGATCCCATCCATGAGGGAGAACTTGTCCTCGTAAAGGGCTCGCCCCACGATCGCTCCAGCCACTCCGATGTCATGAAGGCGCGCGACGGAGCGAAGGTCTGCCAGAGAGCTGATCCCCCCCGATGCCACCACCGGAGTTTGGGTTTCCTGGGCGAGCGTCACAAGGCGTTCGATGTTCGGACCCGACATCGAACCGTCCCGCTCGATGTCGGTGTAGTTGAACTGCGCCACCCCCACCGCCTCGAAGGCCCGCACCGCCTCCAGTAACGGAACCCCGGCTCCTACGGTCCAGCCATGGGTCGCGAGCTCGTTGCCGCGCGCGTCGAGAGAAACCGCGATACGACCGCCGTACCGTTTGCATGCGATCGCCAGCGCCTCTGGATCCTCGAGCGCAACGGTCGAGACGACGGCCCGTTGAGCCCCTGCGGCGAGCACCTGTTCGACATCGTCCAAGGTTCTGAGGCCACCGCCCGCTTGGACCGGGCAAGACGCGCGCTTGACAACCTCCAGCATGAGCTCGCGGTTGCGCGGTTCGCCGTTCTTCGCTCCGTCGAGATCGACGATGTGAAGCCAGCGCGCGCCCGCTCTGCAGAAACCCAGCGCAACCTCGATCGGATCGTCTGAATAGACCGTTTCGGTGCCGAAATGCCCCTGCAACAGGCGGGCGCACCGGCCGTCGGTGATGTCTACCGCCGGATAAACGATGAAGCTCAAGCGTTCAACCCCTAACTCTTCGATGGATCGATGCCAACACTGTGGTCCGGACGGACCAACACGAGGGCGATCATCGTCGTGATACCCCTCGTCCACCGCCCCCAACCCGAACCATACGAGGTCGGATGACCCGCCCCTCGACCTGGAGCACGTCCGCTTTAGTTGGGATCCCGGCGCGGCGTCGGGTCCAGGCGGAGATGCACGGCCCGCGCGTGCCCCGGCAGCCCCTCCGTCTCGGCCATCGCCTCGACATGAGGAGCCAGACGTTCGAGCGCGGACGCCTCGAGGCCGGTGACGTAGGTCCTGGTCACGAAATCACGCACGCTGAGGCCCGAAGACCAGCGCGCCGACCCGCCACTCGGCAGAACGTGATTCGTGCCGCCGACGTAGTCCCCCGCCGAGACAGGCGACAACGGTCCCACGTGAACGGAACCTGCATTACGTACCTTGTCGAGCGCAGAGAACGCATCCTCGAGATGTAACTGAAGCTGCTCCGGCGCGAACGCGTTGGCGGTATCGAGCGCGTGGTCGAGATCCCTCACCAGCACGGCCGCGCCACCCTCGATCAGCGCGTTCTCGACATCATCGCTGCGCTCGTGCGCGGCGACTTCGAGATCGAGCTCGGAGATCACTTGCTCGGCCAGGACCGAGTCCCATGTGATCAGAACGTGCGCCCCGTTTGGGCCGTGCTCGGCCTGTGCGATCAGGTCGGCGGCGAGGATGCGAGGGGAGGCCCGGCCGTCCGCGACGATCGCGAGCTCCGCCCCCCCGGGATCATCGTCCGTACCGACCCACCCTCGAACGAGTCGTTTCGCCAGGGCCACCCGGACGTCGCCCCGACCGACGATCTTTTCGACGGGGCGCACGCTGTCGGTGCCGTGGGCCAGGCCCGCTACGGCTGCTGCGCCGCTCATCCGGTAGACCTCCGAAACGCCGAGCAGTGCGCACGCGGCCAGGAGGGGCTCGGGCACCTCCCCGGTGTCGTCTGGGCCCGCGGCGACGGCGATGCCCTCGACCCCTGCCACCTGAGCGGGCGTAACGCACATGACAACGCGGGAGGGATAAACGGCGCGCCCACCGGGAACGTGGACGCCAACGCGGCGCAGAGGGCGAACGATCTCTCCTACTACTTCGTCCGGTCCGCGGTCGAGCCAGCCCTGTTCCAACTGTCGTTCGCACGTTCGTCGAAGACGTTCGACCATCACCTCGAGAGCGTCCATGAACTCGGGCCGGACCACAGACGGTGCCCGGAACACCACGTCCTCTGGGACGCGCACGGCTCGCCCCGATGCCGGAGCGGCGGGACCACGATCTCCATAGCTCAGGATGGCCTCGTCCCCGCGCATGCGAACGTCTTCGACGATCGCCGCGACCTCCGCTTGGGCGGCGGCGGTGCTCCCCAGGTGGCGTGGCCGGGGGATGTGCACGGGTGTCATCTGCTCGCGCCCATCCAGCACTTCCAACATGGGCGCAGCCTAAGGCGCTAGGTGCTCGGCGGAGGGTCTTCGAGTCCCTCCGCCCGGGCCGGCCAATCGAAGCCACAGCCGCGGCACACGCAAGAGCCCATGACGACCGAGAGCCTCGTGCTCGAGCAACGGGGGCATCTATCGATCCGTTCTACCCACCCGGGATCGTCGCGCTGACAGTCGGGACACAAGAGCACTTGCTCGCCCTTCACTACCGCCCGGGCCCACGGGGACGTACCTTTGACCGGGTCGGTTTGGACGCGCTGGCAGCGGATGCACGGCATGAGAGGCATCGTCACCGAAAAAGGCGTCTTTGACTAGCGCACTCGGTCCTGGCTCGCCGCACCCGTCCAGCCCGTTTATCGTCGCGGCGTGCAGGCTGCGGAACTGCGACCCCTATCGGTTGGCGAGAAGCTCGACGTCGCCATCAAGATCTATTGGCGTAACGCCCTGACCCTGTTCCGGGTGGTACTCATCGTCGTCGCGCCGGTTCAGGCCATCACCGCACTGATCCTGGCTTCCGCAACTCCCGAGCCCGAGACCCTTCTCCAGCCGGGCTTCGATCCCACGCAGCCGGGCGTCGATCCGACGATCACGGCCTCGGAGGTGTGGGCCTTCGTCGCGGGGGTCATCCTCATAGTCATAGTGAGCTTCATCGCGTCCACGCTCGCGACCGCGGCCTGCTTCAAAGCCGTGAGCGACGCGTATCTCGGAGGCGAGCCCAACTGGCGATCGTCGCTGGCGTTCGCGGGCCGGCGCCTTCATTCCGTCCTGTGGATCAGCATCCTGGGCGGGCTTCTCGCGTTCGGATTGGTCGTTGTAGCTGGTGCACTGACCGCCGCGCTGGGTCTCATCGACGAGGTCGCATTGATACTCGGGACGTTGTTGATCATCGCTGCGATGGTCGTCGCGACCTGGATATGGGTCGGCTGGGTCGTCGCCGTGCCCGCGTTCCTCACCGAAGGAACGAAAGGTCGGCGCGCTCTCGGTCGGTCCTTCGGGTTGGTGAAGGGACGGTGGTGGCGGACCTTCGGCCTCTACCTCCTCGCATACCTCCTGGTGGTGATAGTCGGAAGCATCATCGGTCGCATCCTGACGCAGCTGCAGTTCACCGACATCGGTGACTCGTTGGCGTTGAGCTTGATCGTCAACGCGATCGGGCAGACCATCTCAGCGGTCATCACCACTCCCTTCATCGCGGCTTTCATCATCGTTCTCTACTTCGACCTTCGGGTCCGCAAGGAAGGATTCGATCTGCAGCTCCTCGCGGAGAGGATCGGCCTGGCTCCCGGCTCTCTGGGCCAGCTCCGGCCCATGACCGGCTACCTGCCGGCGGCGCGCCCAGGCCCCGGGGGATCGCAGCCTCCGTTCTGGCCCCCTCCCCCCGGATGGCAGCCGGGGCCGCCCCCGCCCGGGGTCCCGCCGCCGGCGCCCCCTCCTCACGGGCCGCTGTGGTCGGGCGGAGCCCCCGCGCCACCGCCGGGCGAGACACAAGGCGTCCCGCCACAGCGGTCGACTCAGCCCCCTTTCTGGCCCCCACCGCCGGGCTGGGAACCGCCGCCGGACGA
>JALZJQ010000111.1 GCA_030859685.1 Actinomycetota bacterium
CGACCGAGCTCGCCCGGGCGATCGTCGATCGTCGCCGTCAGCACGGAACGCGTCTCCGCGAGCTTGAAACCGTTCGACTCCAGCGCCTCGCCCGCGTCGTCCCCGTCGTCCACGACGAGATGTATGACGCCCTGCCCGTTGTGAGACGAGGCGCACAACGTCTCGATGTTGACTCCGGTCCGGCCGAGGAGCTCGCCTATGTCGGCCAGCACCCCCGGTCGGTCATCGACCGCAACGATGATCTCCTCCAACATGCCCACGAGCCTACACATCTGAGCCGCGGTCGGCAGAGAGAGCACCTTCTCCTAGTGCGCACCCTCCGGTTTCGCCACAGCTCGGAGTGTGCGCCAGAGGATCCACAGATCGAGCGACAGCGACCAGTTCTGGATGTAGAAGAGGTCATAGCGGATGTAGTCGGAGAAAGTGGTCTCCGCTCGCCCGCTCACCTGCCACAGCCCCGTCATGCCGGGTTTGACGCGTAGTCGGTTGCGGACCCAGTCGTCATACTGCTCGACCTCGGAGGGGAGCGCGGGCCTGGGCCCGACGAGACTCATCTCCCCCCTGAGCACGTTCCAGAGCTGGGGAAGCTCGTCGAGCGAGTGCCGGCGCAGTACGCGCCCGGCCTTCGTGACCCGCGGATCCTCTTTGAGCTTGAAGAGCAGACCGGGGCCCTCGGATAGATGCTCCAACTCGGCGAGCCGGTCCTCGGCGTCTTCCACCATCGTGCGGAACTTCCAGCAGTTGAATGGCTCGCCGTCTCGTCCCGCACGCATCTGTTTGAAGAACACGGGTCCTTGCGAGTCGCGCTTGATCCATAGCGCGATCAACGCCAGGGCAGGAGCCAATGGCACGAGGCCCACGAGGGCCCCGGCGATGTCCAACGTGCGCTTGAGCGTTCGTTGAAGTTTGTCCATCCCGGACCGTCGGATATAGAGCAACGGAACCCCGGCGACGGATTGCACCACCATGCGCGAGGCCATCAGGTCGATCGTGCCCGAGGTGATCTGGAGGTCGACATCGACGTCTTGGAGTTCCCAGATGATCCTGTTAAGCCGCGCCGTGTCGAAGGCAGAAGCCGCGATAAGCACGAGGCCCGCGCGCTTCTCCAGCACGAGTCGCTTGAGATCGGCGGTCGGACCGATGACTTTGTGTGCGCTCATCCCCTCTTGCCCGACGGTCGCTGCGTCGTCGACGAATCCAAGCACCCTGTATCCGAGCCACGCCTCTCGCTCGAGGATCCGGGCCACCGTCCGCGCCTCTTGATTGGCGCCTAGGACGATCGTGCGCGTCGGGTCACCCCCCCGGCGGCGAAGGAAATGAAGGATCTTTCGCACCGCAAGCCGTTCTCCCCCCACCACGACGAATGCAGACATCGTTGCGGCGAACACCCACCCGCGTGACAGGTTCATGTCGAAGAGGGAGTCGGCAAGAAGCAACACCACTGTTCCAGCGATGACTCCGTTGAAGAGCGCCTTGAATTCGTTGATGGGGCCCAGGACCTGGCGGGGCTCGTAGAGGCCGTAGAAGTAGAAGAGCGCCATGAGCACGGGCGTAGCCACGATCGTGATCAACGTGTAGTCGACATTCTTGCCCGGAGCCTCGGGCAGGATCTCGAAGCGCACGATCGATGCCAGGAACATCGCGGCCGAGGCGCCCACGGCATCCGCCACTACTCTCAAAGCGATCCTGCGCGCGCTGCGCCGTTGCAGCGGCTTCGGCGTCGGCCGGGGTTCCTCGGTCTCTAAGGGTGCCGGTTGGGCCATGAGTGGTCTAGAGGTAGCCGAGTCCTCTCAGGGACTCTTCGATGACGGCCTCTTCCTCCTCTGAGTAGGGCGAGCTCTCGTCTCTGTCCCCAGATGATAGGGCGGGCATCGTCTCGATAGGCCGATCCTCGAGATGCCGGGGGTCGAAGGCGCTGTCGATGACCGCTCCGTCCAGGTTCTCCGGAACCTTGAGGCCGGCGAGATAAAGGAGCGTGGGCGTCACATCGAGGACCGAGGCCTCGATCGAGTTGGTTGTACGGACGCCGCGGCCCGCTACGACGACGATCCCATCCGGATGATGCACGCCTCTGGGTAGATGGCTGACGTCGGTGAACGGGTCCCGGTGGAAGATCTCGTCATCCAATTCGTAATGGTGGTCGCGGAGCACCGGAAGGACGTCGGGGGCTCCATCGAGCGCATGTCCCTGGAACACGTCCTGGGACATGTGGACCTCGTCCGTGACCGGACGGTCGTCGGGACCCGTCAAGGAGCGGAAGAGTTCAGCGATCTCCTCCTTAAGGGATTCCAGCTCGCTCTCGGGGACGATCCCGAAGCGCTCGCGGCCGCTCAGATTGACGAAAACTCCTTGTTGGGGGATGGGCGATGCGAATGCCTTGGTGCGGGTCCAATCGATGGCCGCGAAGGTTCGCCCTTTAGCTTCGCGCGCAACCTTCGCCGGGAGGATCCTCTTGGCGAGCGGCACCAGTCTCCGGGCTGCGCTGGTCTGCATGGCGCGCGCCTGTGGCTTCACGCGCAATAATCCCCAGCGCTCGAGCAGAGCGTTCGTGTGGACCGAGACCTCCCAGGCCGTGAAGCCGTGATCGGAACAGACGATCACGCTCCCGTCGTCGCCGGCGTAGTCGTCGAGCAATCCGATGATCTTGTCCATCTCCGCGTAGCAACGCTCGACCGTCGGTCGGATCGCGCGACCCTCGGCCGAGTCGTAGAGCTCATCTCGGGGGTCCATGTAGCGGTAGTAGACGTGCTGTAGTCGGTCCGGCACCTCCTGGACGCTGAAGACGATGTCGGGAGGATCGAGCTCCAGCAGCCCATCCAGAGCGCGGTAGCGCTTATCGAGCAGGGCGATCCCTCGCTCTGCGAGCGCGCTGTCGCGCCAGTCCTTCTCCCAGTTGGCGCTCAGATCGACCTCGTAGCCGGGGGCCCACTCGAGGATCTTCGGCTCGTACTCGTCCGGTGTCGCGAAGCCCTTGAGCTGCTCCCCGAATCCCGGCGTCATCATCCCGGAAACCATCCATCCGTCGAAGGTCTGCGGAGGGAAGGTCAGCGGAAGGTTGTAGATCCCGGCGCGAGCCCCCTGGGCGTTCGCCATCTCCCAGATCGTCGAGGACTTCACCCTGCCGGCGTGCATCAGCTCCTGATGCTCCGATTGCGCGTTACCGCCGTAGAAGCCGTAGATCCCATGGCGCCCGGGGTTGACTCCGGTCGCCGCAGAGGTCCAGGCCGGTGGTGTGTAGGTCGGGATGGTCGAAGTCAGGGTTCCGGCCGCTCCACGTTCTCTGATCGACGCCAAACGCGGCATCAGGCCCTTTTCGATGAGAGGGTCGAGGAGGTGCCAGGCGACTCCATCCAGACCTATGACGACGGCTCGTTGCGTCATCCGTCGGGACGCTCGAGATCGGACCAGATACGTCGCACGAGTTCGACGGCGGATCCCTCGTCCAGGTTCGCATCTTCCAGGATAGTGAAACGACCAGGGCGAGTGTCGGGGGCGCGCAGTATGACTCGCACCATGTCGTCGGCGTTCAACCCGAGATCGCGCGGATGCTGAGGGAGGCCCAAACGTGTCAGTCGCTCGCGGAACGCTCCGGTGTCCTCCCCATAGAGCGCGACCGAGATGATGCAGCCGAACGCGACCTGAGCACCGTGCATCGCGCGCCCCGAATACAAGCGATCTATGGCGTGAGAGATCTCGTGTTCTGCTCCCGAAGCCGGCCGAGAGGTGCCCGAACAGATCATCGCGTTGCCGGAGAGGATCAAGGCATCGGCGAGCTCCCGCAGGAAGCGCGGATCGCCGGCCGCCGTTCGGGGATCTTCGTCGAGATGGGGCTTGATCAGGATGTACGACTCCACAGACATGTCCCAGGCGCGTTGGTCGATCGTCTCCAGGCCCCGTTCCGCCGCCAGCGCCCAGTCTCGCAAGGCGAAGGGGTTGGCCAGAAGGTCGCCGAGGCCCGCCGCCACCGACTGGGATGGAGCGCCCACCAGGGTTGGGACCGAGACGAACACCGCGCGCGGAGCCTGGGCCCCCACGCTCTCCGGGATCCCTTCTGCGTTCGGTACCACGGCGACGGGGGAGGAGATGCCGTCGTGCGAGAGCTGCGTGGGTACCGCCACCACACCGAGACCGGCACGCGCTGCTGCGAGCTTACCTATGTCCAGGCACCGCCCCCCGCCGATCGCAACGATCGTGTCGGCTCCCATCGCGCGCGCGCGAGACCCGATCTCCGCGGCGGATTCCTGGTTCGCCTCGTCCTCCGGGGTCGCGATCTCGACGGCCTGGAGGGGCCGTGCAAGCCGGTGACCGTGAACCGAGGAAACGACGAGAGGCGCTTGGGCGCCCAGATCAGTGATCACTCCGGAGAGTTCGGCGGCCGCCTGGTCTTCGTCCTCGGTTTGATCGTAGATGTGGACCTGGGGAGACTCCACTAAGTCCGCTCGCCGGCGGCTTCGCGTTCGCTCGACCACGCTTGCTCGTTCGTTTCGATCACGCGGGTGGCGTCCTCGATATTTGCCGGCTCGTCCACCTCGGCGTACTCGCCGCTCTTAACCTCGATCGCCCGAGTATCGAGCGAGGGAAGCATGTGTGCGTAGACGCCCTCGTAATACCCGTCCGTATCAGATGTCCATTCCGAATCGGTTGCGATGTCGAGGTAGGCACGGGCCGCCTCCGGCCGGATAAGAGATACTCCTGCGTACTCACCGTCGCTCAGTGCCATCTTGAGGTCCTTGCCGATCGCGACGACGCGATCGCCTTTGAGCCGCACGCGCATGTCTTCCTCGTCCAGCCGCGGCCGACGCTGCACGGCCAGGACGAGATCACCGGGAGCTTCGATCGCCCTACGGTAGACATCCGGGTGCACGATGACATCACAGTTCACGATCAACGTCTCGGCTCCGGGCGATTGGTCGAGCCCGACCCGTACGGAATGGAAGTTGCCCCAAGACGCGTAACGGGCGTTGAAAACGAACTTCGGCTCATCTCCAGCCCAGTGTTCCGCTACGAAATCCGTGACCTCCTGTGCAGCGAAACCGGTAACCACCATTAGATCCCGAACGCCCGCGCGATCGAGTCCCGCGAGGATGTAGTGGAGCAAGGGCTGACGATCGCCCATTGGGAGAAGCGTTTTCGAGGTCACCCCGCCCATGCGGACGCCACGGCCGGCTGCGAGGATGACCGCTCTCACCTTTGCCACGAGACCTCCAACACCAGATCCTCCTTCAGCGACCTACTCCACACGAGACTCTCTCCTTCCCTGACCCAGCCCGGGGCGTCGATATCCGTGGCCCCCGGTGGCGGAGTCAGGATCACCGTCATCGTCTCCGGGCGAACCTTGGGCTGATGCTGCAGGACCAGGCGATAAACGCTCCGGTCCCCGTCAGTTCTGATGACCCCGGGGACGCGGTAACCGAATCGTACGGTCCCGGTCTCCTCCGGAAGGATATCCAGAGTAGTGGACCAGACCTTCTTGCCTCGCTCCCTGTGCTCTGCGGGTACGGCATCGGAGGGCCAGATCGCCGGGAGCGGGGTGTCGAGGCGCGTTCCGCGCACTTCGGCCGACGAGAGCTCTGCCGCACCGGGAACGTAGACGTTGATCATCGGTCTGTGGGGGGGCGATGCTTTCTTGGCCGCGTCGCCCTTGGATGAGTCGCCCAGAACCCACCGGGGCTGCGGGAAGAAAACCGAGTGAGTGATGCTGACGCTGGTCGAAACGCGCGCGTCTCGCCCGTCGATCGAGATGTCCATCTCTGTGCTTTGCTCGTCGAAATAGTCGAATTTGTTCCCGCCCACATTCTGTTCGACCACGTACATGTAGTCACTCCCGGAGGCTTTGCGTATCCCGCCGTCCCACTCCATACGCTCGACGAAGTCTTGCTCGCGTCGGTCCGCCATCCAGATCTGCATGTTCTTGAACCTCAGAGCGTCACCCAGCCCCTGAGCCAGTTCCGTCGGGTGAGCGGGATCGATGAGGCCGTCGTAGAAGCCATCGACGACCTCTTGCAACACGGCCCGACGTTGAGCGGCGATGGGATACGCGGCGTAAGCCTTGTATAGGACGAAGTACAGAACGGAGTCGGCGGTGATCCGGTTGCGGTAATCGGGGAGCACGTAGGCGCCAACCCCCGGCATCACCTTCTCGACGGCCATGGGATCGACGCCGATCACGCCGTCGATCCGGCTTGGGAACTTGGCGTCCGCGAACTCCCGAGCGGCCCGGCGACCGTAGGCGACGGTTAGCTTGGATGACAGTGGCCAGTCCGGCGACCAGTTTGCATTGCCGAACCGCTGTGCATCCTCGATCGAGCGCACGTACCAGGCGTCCTTGGGCAACGGGATGTCAAAGGTCGTTCTATCCTGGTCGATCTTGTACACCGAGCCGCCCCTCTCGAGGGTCGGGACACCATCCTCGATGTGGAGCTCGGCGAAACGGAGTATCGACCCCCCCGTGCCTCTCAACTCGTCCGGGTTCTGAAAGCCCAGCAGGTAGGAGCGCGGACCCTCGGCGCCGAGGAACGAGGGAAGGATCTCGAAGCCTGCCTCGGCGTCGGCGAGGAGATCGTCGGCCGAGCGAGCCTCCGTGAGGGCGTCCTCGAGGCGGGGGCGGGCTCGCCGGGGAAGAACGCTCAGGTCGACGAGCGCCAGATCGTCGGCCGCGGCTGCGATGTCGCTGCGCACCTGAGAGATAACGTCGCCAAGCTCCCGCACCCGATCGATCTGGATGACCGAACCCTTTCCGTCCTCGTCTTCAGCAACGATGCGGTCGGGTCCACGTAGGGCCCCTTGCGCGATCTCGAGAGTTCCCAACGCTGCGTCCGAGGAGTGTTCCGCGGCTCCAACGAGCAGCTCCGTTTCGTCGAGGATCTCTTCGATGCGAGGAACCATCCCTGCGAGATCCAACAGCGGACTGTCGGAGTCGAAGCCGGCGCGCGCTCGCCGGGCGGCGGCGGCTCCGGCAAGGGTCTCATAGCGAGCGTCCTTCAACGCACCCTTCGACAGCTTCGCCTGCGAGCGGTCCAGGTGATCGCCCGCGTCCAGCAACCCGCTCGCGAGCCTCCACGGTCCGGCAAGCATGTAGGCCCATAGGAAGACGCTTGCGATCGTCGCAACGATCGCAAAGGCTCCGATGATCCCGCTTCGGCTACTCGCGGTTTCCGTTGTCATGACAAGCTGCGCTCGACGCTTGCTTTCAGCCCCGGCGCGCCTCGCTCCCCATGATGTTCGGAGACCCAGGCGCCGTCGAGCCCGCGCGCCTCGACCCACTTCAGGAGCTCGATGATGTCGCGGTACTCCGTGTGCGCGGTGCGCGAGCTGCCTACGGGCAGCTGGGCGGTGCCGAGCCCTATCCCGAGCTTCAACTGGTTCCTCCTGGTGGCCGGTCCCTACAGAGTAAGGAAGGGCGGCATCGTACGGGAACGCCGGGTCGCGGGGCCGGAGGGGAACCTTCGAGGGACACGCGGTGTACCTCAGTCACCAAGCTCGATCCCGACCTCGGATCAGGAGGCTCCCATGCGCCGCATCGTGATGATATTGATCCTCGGAGTGATCGTGGGGGCCTTGGTGCCCACCGGACCGGCCACGGCGGGCGGGGGATGCCACGACCCCAAGTTCGGCGACGCCAAGACGGATGAGGTCAAGATGGGCAATCTGTGCTTCTATCCCACGGTGGCGCGCGTGGAACCCGGCACCAGGGTGACCTGGCGGAACGGCGATCCCGTCACGCACATGGTGATCGGAGCCGGCGGGGTCTGGGGAAGCCCCGACGAGCTCGCAGCGAACGACCTCACGACCTTCACGTTCGATGAACCCGGTGTGTTCCCCTACTCATGCCCGATACATCCTGGGATGGTCGGCGCGGTGGTCGTGGGTGATGGGGTTGCCTCCGCCGCCGCGGGCACCGGCGTGACCGAAGGCATGCCGATCGATGGGACCGCGCGCGAGGTGGGGTCGTCATCGACCAGAGCACAAGAGGACGGGTGGGGCCCGCTTGGCCTACTAGCGGTGGCCGCAGGCGTTGCCGGTGCGGCCGGGTTGTGGACCGTCTCTCGTCGCCGGGCGGGAGCTGCCTCCCCGGACGCAACGGGCGGGGCCGCGGTCTGACCGGTTTCAGCGTCCGACGAGGTCGGCCATCTCGCCGACCATAGCCGTGAGGTCGAAATCCTTCGGTGTGTAGACGCACGCCGCTCCCAGCTCGCGCAGCTCGAGAGCATCTTCATCGGGGATCATGCCGCCCACCACGATCGGCACGCCTCGGGGATCGATGCCCTCCGATCGCAGCTCATCGATGATCTCGGGAACCAGCAAGCCGTGGGCTCCCGAGAGGATCGAGATCCCTATTATGTGGACGTCTTCTTCCGCTGCGGCTCGGGCGATCTGCTTGGGCGTGAGCCGGATCCCCTGATAGATCACCTCGAACCCGGCGTCCCGGGCACGGAGCGCAACCTGCTCGGCTGCGTTCGAGTGACCGTCGAGCCCAGGCTTGGCAACGAGCATCCGCAGCTTGGACACCCCCAGGCGCGTGGCTGCCGCCTCGACCTTGGCCCTCGTCGTATCCATGTCTTCGGCCCGGCCCGCGCTCGCTCGAGCGCCCATCCCGGTGGGGGCCCGATACTCCCCGAAAGCATCTCGCAAAGCATCCGCCCACTCACCGGTGGTAGCGCCGGCTTTGGCCGCCGCGATGGATGCCGTCATCAGGTTGGTGTCTCCGGACGCGGCCGTGCGAAGGGCATCGAGGGCTGTCGCCACCGACGGCCCATCTCTGAGTGCGCGCCAGCGTTGCAGGCGTTCCACTTGCTCGGCCTCCATCGCGGGGTCGACCTTCTCGTAAGCCATCTCGTCCACGCCCTCGACCAGTGGTGAGGGCTCGCCTTCTGTGTACCGGTTGAGACCAACGACCACCGCGTCTCCCGATTCGATCGCCCGACGCCGCTCGGCGTGGGCCGATACGAGCTGCTCCTTCATGTATCCGAGCGCGTCGACCGAACCCCCGAGGTCCAGGACCCGCTGAAGTTCTTGCCATGCCCCGGTTGCGATCTCATCCGTCCGAGCTTCGATCACCTTCGAGCCTTCGAAGATGTCGTCGTGCTCCAGCAGGTCCGTTTCGAGCGCCAAGATCTGTTGAGCTCTCAAGGACCATTGTTGGTCCCACGCTCGGGGCAGTCCCAGGGCCTCGTTCCAGGCGGGCAACTGCACCGCGCGCGCTCGCACGTCTCTTGAACCGGTGACCGCCAGCATCTCGAGGAGGATGCGATACACGTTGTTCTCTGGTTGCATCGAGGTCAATCCCAGAGAGTTCACCTGCACCCCGTAGCGGAAGCGCCGGTAACGAGGATCCTCGACCCGGTAGCGTTCCTTTGCGATGCGATCCCACAAGGCATCGAAGGCCCGCATCTTGCAGGTTTCTTCGATGAAGCGGATGCCGGAGTTGCAAAAGAACGAGATGCGGCCCACCAGGCGCGGGAAATCATTTTCGGATACGCGCTCGGTCGCCTTCACCGCATCGAGTACGCAGATCGCGTTGGCGAGCGCGTACGCGATCTCGAGAACGGGCCCGGCACCCGCTTCCTGCAGGTGATAGGAGCACACGTTGATCGGGTTCCAGCGTGGGGCCTCGTGCAGGGTCCAGGTGATGAGGTCGCTGGTCACTCTGATCGAAGCGTCCGGCGGGAAGATGTAGGTGCCACGCGACAGATATTCCTTGAGGATGTCGTTCTGTGTCGTGCCCGCCAGTGACGCCCGTGGGGCTCCCTGTTCATCCGCCACCGCAACGTAGAGCGAGAGCACCCATGCAGCCGTGGCGTTGATGGTCATCGACGTGTTCATCTCGTTCAGCGGTATCCCGTCGAACACACCGCGCATGTCGCCGAGATGACATATGGGGACTCCAACCTTGCCCACCTCGCCCTTGGCCATCAGCGCATCGGAGTCGTAACCCGTCTGCGTTGGCAGGTCGAACGCCACCGATAGCCCCGTCTGCCCCCTTGCCAGGTTGTCCTTGAAGCGGCGGTTGGTCAGGGACGGGTTTGCATATCCGGCATAGGTTCTGAAGATCCAGGGCTTGTCTCTGTCTGGTTGCGTCATGGGCCCCGAAGTCCCGTCGACTCGGTCGCTTTATGGTTCTCGTGTACCTCGTTCATCTGGGGACGGGTTGCCGCAACTCTCATCATCATCCAATCGTAACGGCGGGTAGGCTCTGTGACCCCGCGCTGCGGCCTCGTCGGAGGCGCGTAGGGGTTCTCGAAGGAGCTGTGGGATGAGCATCGATATCAAGAGAGTTGGCGTGGTGGGCTGCGGAACCATGGGTTCCGGCATCTGCGAGGTTTGCGCGCGGGGAGGCTTCGAAGTCATCTTCGTCGAGAGCTCGGACGAGACCGTTCAGGCCGGCCATGACCGTATCGTCCGCAGCGTGGGCCGGGCGGTGGATCGGGGCAAGATGGATCGCGCCGAAGCCGATGCTGTGCTCGGGCGCATCTCGTCGACCACCCAGTACAGTGATCTCGCCACATGTGACCTGGCGTTCGAGGCGGTGCCCGAGAAACTCGAGCTCAAGAAGAAGGTGTTCGCGAAGCTCGACGAGGTGCTGAAGCCCGACGCCATACTCGCGACGAATACCTCATCGCTGCCGGTGATCGACATGGCGGTCGCGACCAAGCGACCGGATCGCGTCGTCGGCTTCCACTTCTTCAATCCCGCGCAGGTCATGAAACTGGTTGAGCTGGTCCACACCGTAGCTACCGAAGCCTCGGTGATCGAGTCGGCCAAAGCCTTCGCGGAGGGACTCGGCAAGACACCGGTTCCCTGCAGGGATCGCGCTGGGTTCATCGCCAACCTCTTGCTCTTTCCCTACCTGAACTCAGCAGTACGAACCTTCGAGCAGGGCTTCGCGTCACGGGAGGACATCGACGCGGCCATGCAGTTGGGATGCGGCCACCCCATGGGCCCCCTCGCGTTGCTGGACCTGATCGGACTCGATTCCGCGTACGAGATCTGCGAAGCGCTGTGGCGCCAGTGGCGCGACAGCCAGGACGCTCCGGCCCCGTTGTTGAAGCAGCTGATGGTGGCCGGCTATCTCGGCCGGAAGACCGGCCGCGGTTTCTATCGTTATGAGGCGCCCGAATCTCCGAAGGTGGTCGACGCGGTGCCCGAAGGGCCTCGTGCGGGGACGACCGATATCGGCACCGTCGGGATCGTCGGAACGGGTCAGATGGCCGCGGGCATCGCCGAGGTGGTCACGCGGGCGGGGGGCCGGGTAATCCTGCGGGGGCGCAGTGACGAGTCGGTGGCCAAGGCTAAGGCCGCCATCCACGGCAGCATCGACAAGGCCGTCGCGAAGGGAAAGCTCGACCGAGCCGAGGCCGACGCTGCGGTCGAGCGGATAGCGGGGACACTCGACCTCGGTGACCTGGCCGAGGCGGACCTGGTGATCGAAGCTGTCGTCGAGGACATCGATATCAAGCTGGAGATGTTCAAGGAGCTGGATGGCTCGGTGAAGCCTGAAGCGATCCTCGCCTCGACCACCTCCTCCCTCCCGGTCGTCGATCTCGCCGTGGCCACCTCACGCCCCGAGCGCGTTGTCGGCCTTCATTTCTTCACCCCGGCCCCCGTGATGAAGCTCGTGGAGGTGGTACGGACGGTGACCACCGGCGCGGACATCGAGAAGCGCTGTACCGCGTGGGTGCGGTCGATAGGTCAGCGTCCGGTCCGGTGTCGCGACCGCGCCGGCTTCATCGTCAATTTCATGTTGTTCCCGTATCTGAACGACGCGGTGAGGATGCACGAGGAGGGCTACGGGAGCCCATCGGACATCGACGCGGCGATGAAGTTGGGCTGCGGTCATCCGATGGGGCCCTTCGAACTGATGGACATCGTCGGTCTCGATGTGACCTACGCGATCCTCGAGCAGCTGCACGATGAATTCCGCGAACGCCGTTTGGCTCCCGCACCGCTCCTCGAGCACATGGTGCGAGCGGGTTACTTCGGCCGGAAGACCGGCCGAGGGTTCTACGACTACTCGTCCTAGCGCGTCGTGAGCGAGGCGCCGGAGGACCAGGGGTGGGGGCCCGTGGTGAAGCATTACCTTCTGTCGGGCTTGACGCTGGGGCTCTACGCGCGCCGGACGCACGCGACGACCGACGGCCTCACTACGATCAGGCTCCTGTTCCTCTCGGTGATGCAAGCGGGGATCCTCGTTGGCGTCGTGCTGCTATTCATCGTGGAGATCGGGTCGCCGGGAACGTTCGCCCTGCTGCCCCTTGGCCTTGGTATCGCCGGCGTGGCGGCGGTGGGGTGGGCCCGGCGGCGTCCGTTGAACGCGGCCAGCCCCAGAGAGCTTGCGCGTTCCTACAACGCGAACTTCTTTACAGGCTTCGCTCTGGCTGAGGCTCCGTTGATGGTCTCGGCGGGGTTGGCTCTGTGGCGACAGGAGCTGTGGCCATATTTGTTGAGCCTGCCGTTCTTCTTGGTCGGCATGGCTCTGGTGGCGCCGGGCCGGAAGAACCTAGCTGCGGATCAGCGAGAGTTGGAGGCGCGCGGTACGTCGATATCTCTCACCGAAGCCCTCATGAGCCAAGGTTCGACCTCCAGGTAACGCGCGCTACTTTGTGTCACCCCGCCCGTTGCGGCCGGGGTACTCGCGACCACCGAAGGGGAACCGTGTCGAGAGGCGCCACGCGTCCTCGTGGGTGAAGCGATCTCGATAGTCGAACATCCCGAGCCGGCGCCCCTGCGAACGCGCCGCTCGGAGCCACACCGAGGTCGCTCGGGATGCTCGCTCGGATCCCGCTAGCTGCTCCAGCGCTGTCTCCAGAACTGCGCGTTCGGTCTTGGTAGGCAGCCCCTGAACCGATGTGATGTGCAGATGACGGCGCCGCTCAGGCCCCCTCACAACGGGATGTTCCCGTGCTTCCGCTGCGGGATCGTCTCTCTCTTCGACCGCAGCATCTCGAGCGACTGCACCAGCTTGCGTCGCGTTTGTTGTGGCTCGATAACGTCGTCGACGTAGCCGCGCTCCGCAGCGATATAGGGGTTGGAGAATCTCTCCGTGTAGTCCGAGATGAGCTCTGCGCGTCTGGCCTCGGGGTCGTCTGCGTCAGTGATAGCCCTGCGATGTATGACATTGACGGCGCCCTCGGCTCCCATCACCGCGATCTCGGCCGTAGGCCAGGCGAAAGAGACATCGGCCCGGATGTGCTTCGAGTTCATGACCACGTATGCGCCGCCGTAGGCCTTCCGAGTGATCACAGTCATCCGCGGCACGGTGGCTTCGCTGAACGCGTAGAGAAGCTTCGCGCCGTGCCGGATGATGCCGTTGAATTCCTGCTCGGTACCCGGGAGGAATCCAGGAACATCCACGAACGCCACGAGCGGGATGTTGAACGCGTCGCAGAAGCGGACGAAGCGCGCGCCTTTCGTAGACGAAGTGATGTCAAGAGTGCCTGCAAGAACCTGAGGTTGGTTCGCCACCACTCCAACCGGGTGTCCGGCCAGACGCGTGAAGCCGCACAGGATGTTCTGCGCCCAATGCTGGTGCACTTCGAAGAACTCGCCGTCGTCGAAGATCGAACCGATCACCTGGTGCATGTCATAGGGCTGGTTGGGTGAGTCGGGGATCAGATCAAGTAGTTCGTCACACGATCTCATCGGATCGTCGGTGGGGGGGAAATAGGGAGGTGATTCGAAGTTGTTGGACGGGATGAACGATAGGAGATAGCGGATCTGATCCAAGCAATCTTCGTCCGTCCCGGTCACGAAGTGCGACACTCCCGACTTGGACCCATGGCTCATGGCGCCGCCGAGCTCCTCGTGGGTGACCTCCTCACCGGTGACCGTCTTGATGACCTCCGGTCCGGTGATGAACATGTGAGAGGTCTCGCTCACCATGAAAACGAAGTCGGTCATGGCGGGGGAGTAGACCGCGCCGCCTGCGCAGGGACCCATGACTGCAGAGATCTGGGGGATCACTCCGGACGATCGTACGTTGCGATCGAAGATGTACCCGTAGCCGGCCAGCGAAGCAGGGCCCTCTTGGATCCGAGCTCCTCCCGAGTCGTTCAGGCCGATCACGGGTGCCCCGGTCTCGAGCGCGAGATCCATGATCTTGCAGATCTTCTCGGCCATGACCTCACCGAGAGAGCCGCCGAAGACCTTGAAGTCTTGCGCGAAGACGAAGACCTTGCGGCCGTCGATGGTGCCCCACCCCGTCACGACGGCGTCCCCGTAGGGGCGCCGATCCTCGATGCCGAAGCCGTGGGAACGGTGACGTACCAGCATGTCCGTCTCGACGAACGAATCAGCGTCGAGCAGCTTGTCTATCCGCTCGCGCGCCGTGAGCTTGCCCCGCTCGTGCTGCCGTTCGATCGCCTTCTCGCCCCCCGCCCCCAGAGCCTCGTCCCTGAGGGCATCGAGGTGGGCCTGGTGCCCCTGGATGGATGCGGCCGGCGACGCGGACGCCTGGAGGTCTGCCTCGGGCCGTTCCTGGGAAGACATAGCCGCAGTCTAACCAGGCGCATTCGAGCCCGGCGAGACGGGATCGCGTGCAGGGAACGAGGCCGCTCGGTCGAAACATGCAGGATGGGGATGACTGTTTCGGGCAGTGCGTTCATCGCGCTCAAGGACGGTGTGGCGGGCTTCTTCTCGGAGCCTCCTCGGTCGCCTCGTCACAACAGTTTCGGGATGATCCTCGAGACGCAACGGTTCTCTCAGCGTGTGAGCAAGCGAGCGGATCACAAGCTTCGGATCGCGGCGCGTTCCGTGCGCCAAGGCCGGCTCGGAGGCGCGCTGATGCTGCTCAACGAGGTCGAGGACGACCTGCGGTCACACGAACGTGAGCTGATCGACAGCTTCAGCTCGCGCTAGGTTCTGCAGGGGGGCGCTAGGAGAAGGCGCCGGATTCTAGCGAACCGGCGAGGTGCCGTTCTCTTATACGGACGATCCCGCGCTCGTTGGATACGGTCCCGATCCGGCTCGCGCTGTGCCCATGCTCGAACGCGACCCGGAGCGCGTCATCGACCTGGTGATCCGGCACGATGATGACGAATCCGATCCCCATGTTGAACACTCGGAACATCTCGGCATCCTCAATCCCGCCCCGCTCTTGGATGACCCCGAAGATGGAAGGAGCGACCGGGAGAGCCTCGATGTCGTATCCGACCTGGGCCTCCAGGCGGCACAGGTTCAGAAGGCCGTCGCCGGTGATGTGGGCCAGCCCCCGCGTGTCGATACCCGCTCTCCACAGACCCTTGACCGCCTGGACGTAGATGATCGTCGGCTCGAGCAACTCGTCCCCCAGACTGCGATCCAGGTCGCCAAGAGAGTCCTCGAGTGACAGACCACCCTCGCTCAGCAGGACGCGCCGCGCGAGCGTGAAGCCGTTCGAATGCATGCCCGATGAACGCAATCCAACGATCGCATCACCTTGCTGGATCCCTGCACCGACGTTGATCGCGTCGGGAGCGACGACGCCGATGCTGGTTCCCACGAGGTCGAAAGCAGTCTCGTCACCTTCCGTCCGCCCGTCCGATCCGATCACCTCGGGGAGTTGGGCCAGCTCGCCACCTGGGATCGCGATGCCGGCCTCCTTGGCGGCGGCGCCGAGCCCGCCGAGGATCGCATCGACGCGTTCAAGATCCAGTGTGTGGACGCCGAGGTAGTCGACCATCGCGATCGGGGTGGCGCCGACGCAGATGAGATCGTTCACGTTCATCGCGACACAGTCGAATCCGATGGTGTCGTAGCGGCCCATGCGGGACGCGACGATCGTTTTCGAGCCGACGCCGTCGGTGCAGATCGCCAGCCCGATGCCGTCGGCGATCCTCAGAACGCTCGCGTAGTGCCCGAAGTCCGTAAGAACTTCGGCCTCCTCGGGGAGCGAGAGGGTCGGGCCGAGATGGCGCACGACGGCCGACAGAGCCTCGTCCTGACCCCTCACTCCAGCTCGTTCGTACGTGCTTGCGGCCACTGGTTCACGCTAACCCACGGGACGCTCAGCCGACGGGTTCGTGAACCTCGGATCCGAGGTCCCTGCGGCCGCGCCCGGCTCCTGGAGGAAGTTTGAGCGCCGCCGCGAAGGCAACGGCGGCTGGGACCCCAGCGACCCCGTATGCGAGGGAGAAGCCACCGCCCTGGGCGATCGCGCCGACCGCCGCGGGGGCGATCATGTAGCCGAGGTCGCCCGCCATCTGGTTCACGCTCACGGCCGTGCCGGAACCTCCCTCGGGCACGGAATCGGCCAGCAGGCCGCCCGCAGCGACCCCTCCGGCAGCCACCCCCGCCCCGATCGCGATCATCAGCGGGAAGAACGCGTTCGGGAGGGTTTCGACCTGTCCGAGCAGGGCGGTCGCGATCGCCGTGACGGCCAGAGCGGGGACCAGAACCGCTTTGCGCCCGTAACGGTCGGCTGCTTTCCCAGCCGTGAACAACACGATGACCTCACCGATCGACAACAGGAACAGGGCCAGGCCGAACTTGGTGCCGCTGAACTCGAGTACGCGCTGCGCGTAGATCGCCCCGATCTGCTGCGTCGGGCCGGACAGCGTCCACCACCCCACGAGTGTGGCGAGCAACGCCACCACGTAACGCACGTCCCGGAAGAGAGGGCGAGCTGCGCGCAATGCTTCGATGGGACGTTTCCTCTGTGCTTTGGCTCCCTGGAGAGGCGCCGTCATCACGAACCAAGCGATGGTCGCGGCGATAAGCAGCCCGGTTGCGTAGATGTGGAAGGGGGCCCGAAAGCCGAGTTGGTCCTTCAGGACTCCACCGATGACCGGTCCGATCGCGATGCCGACGAGGAACGAGGCGCGCCACAGGCCCGTTGCGCGCCCCATTGATTCGGCGGGGATGATCTTCAGCAGCCGGTTCATGAGACCGGCGATGAACAGGGCCGATCCCGCACCGCCGAAGCCCCGGGCGAGCACGAGCTGGGGAAAGCTTTGGGCGAATCCGGCGGCGTAAGACGACACGGCCACGATCAAGATCCCCGTGACCGTCGATGCCCTCTCGCCGAAGCGATCGACGACGAGCCCCGCCGCGATGCCGAACGAGAAACGGGTGAACCCGAACACGAGCTGTACGAGCCCCATCAGGGCGATGCCCACTCCGAATGAGAGCGCAAAGGGAGCCAGCACAGGCACCACGAGGCCGAAGCCGAGAGCAACCGTGAAGCCGATCGGCAGGAGGCTTCGGAACTCCGGAACCGTCAGCGGCGAGGGCGACTCGGGCGGGCTGACCCCTTGCGAGGCGCGCGACATCACTTGCCTCCCGGCGCCTGGATCAACTCCACGAGCAGACCATGGTTGCTTTTCGGGTGGACGAAGGCAACGAGGTGACCCCGTCCACCGCGACGCGGGACCTCGTCGATCAATTGCACGCCCTTGGCCCTGAGTTCCTCGAGGGTCTGCGGCAGATCATCGACCTCGTAGGCGAGATGGTGGAGGCCCTCTCCGCGGCTGGCCAAGAAGCGGCCCACGGTCGTCTCATCGCTCGCGGGAGCGATGAGCTGCAGGAACGTATCCCCCAGCGGCAGCATGGCTTCTTCGACGCCCTGGTCGTCAACCGTCTCGCGGTGGATCACCTCGATGCCCCATACCTCCCGGTAATGGGCGATCGCGGCGTCGAGATCGGCCACCGCGAGGGCAACGTGTTCGATCTTGTTGGGCATCGGCGGCGATCCTAAGTGCGGGGGAAGGCGAGGCGGTCAGATCGTGCGGAAGGGTATCTGGATCTGTTGCCCGGCACCCTGGAGCCACCTCGCCAGCTCCTCGGGCGTCATCGGGTCGGCGAGATAGTAGCCCTGCGCCGTGTCGCATCCGAAGGTCGCTAGCCGGTCCCAGGTGGCCTTGTCCTCGACGCCTTCGGCAACGACCTCGAGCCCGAGGTTGCGGCCCAGCTCGACGATCGACCGGACGATCACGTCATCGCTCTGATTGGTGGTGATGTGGGAGACGAGCGATCTGTCGATCTTGATCTCATCGATGGGGAGGCGCTTCAGGTAGGCGAGCGAGGTGTAACCCGTGCCGAAGTCGTCGATCGATAGGGCGATGCCCATCCCGCTTAGCTCGTTCAACACGCGCATCGCCCGCATCGGGTCGGCCATGATGCTCGATTCCGTGATCTCCAGCTTGAGTCGGGTTGCCGGAACCTTCCATCGCTCCAGCAACCCCTGAACCTCCTCCGGAAGTTGCAGGTCCAACAAGCTCTGCGGTGACAGGTTCACCGCCACGTTCAGATCGATATCCTGCTCCTCCCACGCGCGGCACTGTTTCAGGGCGCTGTTGAGTGCGTACAACGTGAGGGGACGGATAAGGCCCGTGTGCTCGGCGAGGGGGATGAAGTCATCCGGCAGCATGATCCCGTTGCGCGGGTGCCTCCAGCGCGCCAGCGCCTCCACGCCCTTCACCCGATGGGAGCTCAACTCGCCCTTGGGTTGATAGTGAAGAACCAATTCTTCGTGATCGATCGCATGACGCAGCTGTGCCACCAGGGCAAGCCGGCCTGGGCTTTGCTGGTCTTGCTCGGTCGCGTAAAGCTCCCAGGAGCGTGGACCGCTCTTCGCGGTGTACATCGCCACATCTGCGCGCTGAACGAGCGTCCCCATGTCCGATGCATGATCGGGGTACAGAGCGATCCCGATGCTCCCCCCCGCCTCCAACGAGAGCTGGGAGATGGCGAATGGTTCCCGGAGAGAGTCGACTAATTTCTCCGCGATGGCGATCGCAGCGGAATGATCCGTCACGTGTGGCAAGAGCACGGCGAACTCGTCCCCGCCCAAGCGCGCAACGGTGTCGCTCTGACGGAGCGCGTGACGAAGTCGCTTAGCGATCTGTTTCAACAGGATGTCGCCGGCGTGATGACCCAACGCATCGTTGACCTCCTTGAAGCGGTCGAGGTCCATCATCATCAGAGCCAGACGGTGCCCGTCACGTTCCGCTCGGAAGATCCCCTGCTGGATCCGGTCCTGCAGCAGAGTCCTGTTCGGCAAGTTGGTTAGGGGATCGTGGAGCGCCTGATGCCGGTTCTGATCGGCCTGACGACGCAGCCGGGCGACCAGCTTGCTGTTCTCGTGAGTCAGGATGTAAACGCCGGCCAGCGGCACGAGAAGCAACAGCAGGAACCAGAGATCGACCTCCGCGACGATCAGCGATACCGGCGACAGCAGCAGCAGCACTCCGTCGCCGAAGAGGCTCGACGATAGATCGGCCCGCAGGAAGCCTGCTATGGACCTGTGGTGGTGGAGTGCCATCCCCACTCCTGTGACGACCAGATTGAGAACGATGAATGCGGCCATCGCCAGGATCACGAATGGAAGGTCACGCGCTAGAAAGTGAGGCGAGACGGCCCGGGGGACCCCTGTTGCCAGTTGGAGAACTACGTTGGCGGCCCCCAGGCAGATGGCGTACTGAGCGGCGTTGAACGCCGTTTTCCACCACGACTTGCGCCGGGCCAGGTCCGCGACCAGCGACGCCGTAACTTGAGCGAGGAGCGCCGGTGCTATCCCCCAGGACAACAGGAGGGCGAAGCTGAAGGTCGTCGATGTAACGACTTCTGACATCTCTCCGTTGCGGGAGTAACGGATCGGCAGCATCTCGCCGGCGATGACCAGGCCCGCCAGGACCCACAGTTCGAGCGGCGACCGATGCTCCCACAGGGGAGCGTTCGTGAGGGCGAGAACGCCGAACACTCCGAAGCCGGCCGCGATGATCAGGGCGTTGTAGCGGCGAGCCGAGATGAGCATCCTCGTGCGGTTGGCGGGCGTAAGCCGCTCGTCTCTCACGCCGGAAGGACCGCTTTCTGCATCGATCTCATCATCCTGTCAGGTCGAGCGTGGCTCTAGGATACAAACGGACTACGTAAGATGAGTTTCTCGCCTGCAGCTGCCTCTGAGAGAGGCGAAAGGAGCTCGCCATGACCCACTCGGTCATCGTTTCCACCGCCCGGACCGCGATCGGAAAATTCGGTGGAGTGGCTGCGGGTCTCCCGGCGGTGGATCTGGGCGCGCGCGCCATCGAGGGAGCCTTGGAGCGAGCGGGTCTCTCCGGCGATCAAGTGGACTACGTGATCATGGGACAGGTGTTGCAGGCCGGGACCGGTCAGATCACCGCACGGCAGGCCGCGATCAAAGCCGGCGTACCGAAGACGGTTCCGGCGATAACCATCAACAAGGTCTGTCTATCGGGGTTGAACGCGATCGCGTTGGCGGACCAGTTGATCAGGGCCGGAGAAGTGTCCGTCGTGATAGCGGGCGGTATGGAATCGATGGACCAGGCTCCTTACCTCTTGCCCAAGGCGCGACAGGGCCTCCGGATGGGAGACGGTCGGGTCGTCGATTCCATGATCCATGACGGGCTGTGGGATGCGTTCAAGGACAAACACATGGGCGATCAGTCGGATGACGTCAACGCCGAGTTCTCGATCGGTCGGGCCGAGCAGGATGAATGGGCGGCCCGCTCCCACTCCCGCGCCGCCGCAGCGCGCGAGAACGGACTCTTTGCGGACGAGATCGTCCCTCTGGAGGTGCCCCAGCGAAAAGGCGAACCTCTCGTGTTCGACACCGACGAAGGCATCCGTCCCGACGCAACCGCCGAGTCACTCGGCGGTCTCAAGCCGGCGTTCCAGAAGGACGGCACCATCACCGCGGGGAACGCCTCGCAGATAAGCAACGGCGGGGCGGCGGTGATCGTGATGAGCGCAGAGCGTGCCGCGGAGCTCGGGGCCGAGCCGGTCGCCGAGGTGGTGGCACACGGCATGTCGGCGGATGAACCTCCCTACCTGCACACGGTTCCCGCGCTGGCGATCCAAGCCGCGCTTAAGAAGGCCGGACTGGCCGCAGGGGATCTCGACCTTCTGGAGATCAACGAGGCGTTCGCGGCCGTAGCCCTCCACTCAACCCGCCTGCTGTTCAACGGAGATGCGGCCGCGGAGGAGAAGGTCAATGTGAACGGCGGTGCCGTGGCATTAGGGCACCCGATCGGCTGCACGGGTGCGCGCCTGGCCGTTAGCTTGATCCACGAGCTCCGCCGGAGGGGTGGCGGCGTGGGGGTGGCGGCGCT
>JALZJQ010000113.1 GCA_030859685.1 Actinomycetota bacterium
GCTCCGGACGCTCTGGGTCGCCTCAAGACGACCACGACCTCGCCCACCAATGTGGATGGCGAGGTGACACAGATCCTGTCCTACGGAGGACGGTCGTTCTCGATCCTGGGTCGCGGGGGCGGGCTGCTCTTCGACTCCGGATCGCAGCTTGAGGAGCTGACAGCCGCCGCGTTCCCTGAGGACTTCAACTCGAACAACGATGAGAACAACAGCTTCGACAATCGCAGCGACGACAAGGGACCGGAACCCGAAGGAGTGGACACCGGACGGATCGCGGGCTCGATGCATGCATTCATCGGCTTGGAGCGGATCAGCGCGGTGGCCATCTACGGCGTTTCCGATCCCCGGAACCCTGTCTTCGTGATGTTCTTGCATAATCGTGACTTCTCCGGGGATCCGACGACGGACGGCGCAGGGGATCTGGGCCCCGAGGGGATCGTCTTCATTCCGGGGCGAACGAGCCCTAATGGGAAACCCATGTTGGCGGTAGCTAACGAGGTCAGCGGGTCGACCACCCTGTACGATTTATCGGGCCTGTAGACTGACTTCATGTCGTGGCGGGTGCCGCCGTATCGGTGGAGCAGCGAGATCGGTCCTTGGGCTGCCATCTTCATCCTGCTTCTGTGGCCGTCCATCTATCTCGCAGGGATCCTCGGGCCCGTCATCGTCGGCGCTGTCCTTTTCACTATCTGGAATGTCCGGCGCACGCTGAAAGCGCGAGGCATGAAGTAGATCGTTGCCTCTTGGAGGGGAGTGGATTGGTCGGCGCGTGCCCCTTTTGCCCCCAAAGAGGTAATGTTCCCCAGATATGTCTAGCTAGGGGGCTTGGGGATGAAGCGGAACCTGTTCGTCGTACTCGTGACTCTGCTGGCGTTGTTCGCGCCGGCTACAGCTGGGGCGCACGATCTCGATCATCCCGCGCCGGATTTCATCGCGCCGGACGAGCCGCTCGGAACGGGGGTCAACTCCGGCGGACCCAATGCGGACTGGGAGTTGATCACATCGGTCGCGACCGGTAACCCGCACACCGACCTGGACTTCTTCACCCAGAATGGCGAGACCTACGCCTCGGTGGGGACTCTGGGCGTCGGCATCAACAAGGGCGGCCAGACCATCGTGCGGCTGACGGACAACGGCGAGGTCAGCGCGGCCAGTGTCGAATTCGTGTCGGCTCATCCGTCCGCCTTCTGCGTGAGCAACCCCGCCAACACGCTGGGACTCCAGCACGATGTCGAGGCCACGCCCAAGGGTGATGTCCTGCTCAACACGCCGAACCCTCATGCCGACCGCAGCGATGCGCAGCTGATCGTCGATGCCACGGACAACCCCGGCCGTTGTCACGACAACGGCGCCAACCCGACGGTCCAAACCTATCGATCGGAGGGCCAGCCACTCGGCGGACTCGAGATCATCGACATCACGAACATCCAGGATCCCGTCGAGATCGGTATGACGAGCCACATCGGCGAGGCACATACCGTCAACGTCGATCCCAAGCGGCCGCACATCGCGTACTCGGTGACGTCCGATGCAGTCAGCGTCTCGGTTGACGACGACGATATCGATGGCGATGGCAACAGGACCGAGCTCATCCGTGAGAACGAGGACCCGAACGACTCCGACAAATTCGATCTGGACGGTTTCGAGGTCATCGACATGTCGTCGTGCATGAATTTCGCGGCCGGAACGTCCGTCGACGCCAAGCGCGCCGCGTGCCGGCCGGAGGTCTACCGGTACCGGTACCCGAACGTGAGGACGGCTCTGGGGCACACCAACACGAACGCCACCTACGGCTGCCACGAGCTCGAGGTCTATCCCAACGACCGCCTCGCCTGCGGTAGCGGGGCAGCGGCCGTCTTGTTCGACATGAGCGAAGCGTTCAGGAGGAAGGGCACGCCGAACGATTACACGGATGACGTGCCCAAGGGGAGCCCGCTTCCATGCCGACTTCGGCCCAGCTCGTCGGACGTGGTGAATCAGACCGGGGCCAAGGTGATCGACTGCGTGGACTCTGACGGCGATCGCGCCGCAGACCTGACCGTTCCAGAGTGGATCGACATGGGCTCACCGAGCCTCACCGGGGTCGAGGTGCTGGGCGCTGCACATCATCAGGGCCGCGGTGGCCCCCTGGACTCGACTCAAGACATCGATTTCAACCACGAAACCGAACTAACCGGTTCCGGCAGGTTCGTGATTTCGACGGACGAACGCGGAGGGGGCGTCGTCCCGCCGGGAGCCTCGTGCGACTCGGTGGACGCCAACAAGCAGGGGAACGGCGGATTGCATGCCTACGCGGTGTCGCGCATGAATAATCGGTACCCGCAATCGCGGCAAGAAGCTTGGAATTCGTACGCCCGGACTCCGAATGGGGACAAGGCCATCTATCGCGCCCAGATCCGGACCGGAGCGGAACCAACGGTCTGTACGGCTCACGTCTTCCAACAGATCCCTGGTCAGAACCGGATCTTCATGGGGTGGTACTCGCAAGGGACCCAGGTCGTCGACTACTTCGAGAACGCCGACGGGACCTTCGAGTGGAAGTTCGCGGGTTACTTCATCCCAGAGAACGCGAACACATGGACCTCCCACGTCTTCAAGATGCGGCAGAACCTCAACGGTACGTACACCTACTGGGGGGCGACCGGCGATTTCCTGCTGGCAGGTAAAGGACGCGACGCGGTCGACGTCTACAAGGTGACCATGCCGCGGCCGGCGATGTCCGCGCAGCAGGCGTGCCGGCAATCCAAAGCGATCACAGGGACTGCGGGAAGTGACGCTCTGGTGGGAACGAACGGTCCCGACATCATCTGCGGGCTCGGGGGCAACGACGCGATCCGTGGCCTGGGTGGGGGCGACCTGATCTTCGGTCAGGGTGGCAAGGACACCATCCAGGCCGGTCGGGGGCCGGACGATGTCTACGGCGGAGCGGGGGGAGACACGCTTACAGGGGGCAAGAGCAAGGACAAGCTACGTGGCGGCCCCGGCCGCGATGCGATCGACGGTTCGGCCGGCAATGACGTGCTGATCGGCGGACGCGGCGCCGACGCCCTTCGTGGGAACTCCGGTTTCGACACGATACGAGGCGGCGGCAAGGGAGACTTTGTCCAGGGAGGCACGGGGGACGATCTCATCCGTGGCAACAGAGGCGGAGACGATCTCAGAGGATTCAGAGGAAACGACGTGCTGAGGGGTGGGAAGGGGATCGATTCCTGCTCAGGTGGGCGTGGTCGCGACAAGCAGCGAGGTTGCGAACGCTGACCTAACGGAGTACGTCATCGT
>JALZJQ010000114.1 GCA_030859685.1 Actinomycetota bacterium
AGAGACCTCTTAATCCGTACCTCCTGTCCAAATGGGATCAGGAGGTGCTCGCTCATTCCTACCGGGACCGGGGCCTCGAAGTGACTTCGGTGCGTCCGGTTACTCCCTACGGGCCACGAGCGATCTACGGCTCCGGACAGCTCCTGATCGGCCTGGCCGAACGGCCGGTTGCGTTCAAGAACCTCACCGGCAATATCCCCTTCGCGCACGTGCGCGATCTCGGCCGGGCGACCCTGCACCTGGCGGGTCACCCGGACGCGGACGGCGAGGCATACAACGTCACGGATGACGGCAGGATCAACGCCGTGACTCTCACTCGGTTGATAGCGCAAGAGGTGGGTGTCAAGGCGCGTATCCTCCCCCCGGTCCCGTTGGGTGCGGTTCGTAAGGCCCTGTCAGGCGTGGCGCGCGTGGATACAGCGCGGGCTCGCCGCAAGGGCACACGCCCGCTCCTGGAGTACGACCAGGTGCAGTATTTCGGCCACAACTTCATCTACACCAACGACAAGCTGAAGCGGACCGGGTTCGAGTTCGAGAGGCCTTTGCCGGAGCCGGGTTTGCGCGAGACTGTCAGGTGGTACCTCGAACATGGCTGGATCTCCGGCCCGAAGAAGAACAGGGGGCGATAGAGACCTTCATCATCGATTGGCCAATGCTGGCACTCATCGGACTCGCCTTCGGGGGGTTCGCTTCACGCGACACCTGGTGGCGATCGCGCGCCTTCTACGCGGGCTTCGCCACCGCGGCCGTCTTCACGCTTGTGGCGATGCTCTCTTATCTCGTCGCTCCGGACTGGATGTGGATGTACTTCCTGGATCCGGATGAAGTCGCGTGGTCTCTTCCTCTGATCCCCGTGGGCTACCTGTTCGTCTACGTCGTTGGTTTCGCCGCGGCGATCCCGCTGCGCGCGGCGTCGCGCCGGATGTGGTGGGGGTCTCTGGCGGCAACGCTTGCGATGGAGGTGGTCGTGCTGGGGATCACCTGGGATCGCTATCACGAGATCGGTACGACGCGCGAGTGGTTGAACGACGCAGCGCACGAGCTGTTCACGGCTACTCCCACCGGCCCGGCGCGCACGATCGGGCTGATGAGTCCCGTGATCATCATCGTGGCTGTAGTTGCGTTCCTGTATGTCCGAAGACAACAGCGTGCGGCTACTCCTCGTCGATAATTTCGATTCGTTCGTCTACAACCTCGCGCAGGCATTCGGAGCCGAGGGAGTCGAGCCCATCGTGGTTCGCAACGATGCCTCCCTCGAAGAGCTAGAGGGCGTGAAGCCAGACGCGGTGGTCATCTCACCCGGGCCGGGCTCTCCGCTGGAGGCGGGTGTGTCGGTTGACGCCGTGAAGAGTTTCGGCCGGAGGGTACCGGTGCTCGGCGTGTGTCTGGGGCACCAATGTATCGGGGCCGCGTTCGGCGGAACCATCGAACGCGCCCCCGTCGGACCGGTTCACGGTAAGACCTCGTCCATCGAGCACGGCTCAGCGGGCGTCTTCACGGGGTTGCCCGATCCGTTCATCGCTACTCGCTATCACTCCCTATCCATCGCGGAGGAGGAGTGGCCGCAGGAGCTGTCCATCACGGCGAGAAGCGACGACGGGGTCGTCATGGGCGTGAAGCACAAGAGCCTGCCGGTAGAGGGCGTTCAGTTCCACCCGGAATCGATCCTGACGACCGACGGCCCTCAGCTCCTGAAGAACTTCTTGGCGACCTCGGGCCGCTAGCCCCCGGGATTGTTCACGAAGAGGGTGGCGGAGTCGCCCTCTTCGACCGGCGTTCCCGGGGCGGGATCCTGGCTGCACACGGTCTCGGGGGGTTGGGCACATGGTTCGTCCGCGTCCTCCTGGCTGACGTCGAGCCCGAAGTCGTCCTCGAGGGTCGCCTCGGCCTCGTCGGCATCCTGGCCGGTCACGTCCGGCATGGCCTGCTCCTCGGGGCCCGAGGACACCGTGATCGTGACCGTGTCGCCTTCCGCCGCTTCCGACCCTTCTGCGGGATTCTGCGCGATGACCGTGCCCTCGGCTTCCTCGCTCGACTCGCTGATGGAGTCCGCGCCCAGACCCTCGCCCTCCAGCGTGTCGATCGCCTCTTCCTCCGAGAGCCCGATGACGCCGGGGACCGTCACCGTGGCCGCGCCCGACGAGATGACGAGGTCCACCGCGGAGTCCTCGTCTACGGTCGTTCCCGGTGCCGGATCGGACCTGATGACGAGTCCGTCGTCGACCTCGGTGCTGGCCTCCTCCTCGACGCGCCCAACCCTCAGGTCCGCCGCCCGCAGCTCCTGGCGCGCGTCGACCTCGGTGAGTCCCTCGACGGCTGGAACCTGAGTTTCGGCGGGCCCCGTCGACACGAACAACGTCACCGTCGCGCCCTCCTCGGCTTCCTCGCCGCCGCCGGGATCCTGCTCGAAGACCTCACCCGGAGGAGCGTCGGGGTCGGCGCGCCGGCGAACCTCGGTCTCGAAACCCGCGCCCTCGACCGTCGCCCGGGCGTCTTCGACCTGTTGGCCGACGACGTCGGGGACCTCGACCCCACCGCCCAGCAGGTTGGTTGCCAGGAAGTACGCCAGGAGGCCCAGTAGCGCAAGGACCAGCAGCGTCAGGAGTAGGTACCAACCCGTCCGCTTCTTCGATTCGTCGGCAGGGGGTTCGTCGTCGTACATGTCCGACT
>JALZJQ010000116.1 GCA_030859685.1 Actinomycetota bacterium
TCCTTGGGCTCGGGGCATCGTCCTTGGGGTCGGGGCATCGTCCTTGGGCTCGGGCCCCGAGCTTGGGGTCGGGGCATCGTCCTTGGGCTCGGGCCCCGAGCTTGGGGTCGGGGCATCGTCCTTGGGCTCGGGCCCCCGAGACTGTTGGGCAAGCGTGCGGGCAAGGTGCCCCCTCGGCCCTGCGGCGGCCGGGCCCGGGAGCCACGAGGTTGGGGGCCGGCGTTATCCAATCCGTATAAGCCGGAACGGCCGCTTCGCCTCGTCGCACCTGCGTCGCCCGGAAAGTCTGATGCTAGCGTCACGGCGCGGGGGAGGTCGCGCCATCCAGCGCGCCCCGACCCGTGTCACCAGCCTTGCCCGAACCTGTCACCGCTCTTGCTCTACCTGTCACCGCTCTTGCTCTACCTGTCACCGATCTTGCTCTACGTGTCACCAGCCTTGCCCGAACCTGTCACCGACCTGCACTAGCGAGTCATCGACCTTTCGCCCCGGGGGACGCGCATGAGTCGTCAGATGTCCAACGGCATTCCCGGCCCCAACTCGACCGAGTGGGGCAAGCGCCGCGATGTGGCGGTGCCCCGGGCGGTGTTCAACACGGTCCCGGTGTTCGCCGACGGCGGCCAGGGCGCGGAACTCATCGATGTGGACGGGAACCGGTTCATCGATCTCGCCGGGGGGCTCGGGTGTTTGAACGTCGGTCGCTCCAATCCCCGGGTCCTGGCGGCGGTCAAGGAGCAGATCGAGAACTACCTCCACGAGTGCTTCCACGTCGCGATGTATCCCGAGTACGTCGAGCTGGCCGAGACACTGAACCGGCTCACTCCCGGTGATCACCCGAAGAAGACGATGCTCGCCAACTCGGGGGCCGAGGCGGTCGAGAACGCCGTGAAGATCTCGCGCTACGCGACCGGGCGAGACGCCGTGATCGGCTTCACGAATGGATTCTCCGGACGCACCCTCGTCGGGATGACGCTGACGGCGAAAGAGATGCCCTACAAACACGGCTTCGGTCCGTTCGCGCCGGAGTTCTACCGGGCCCCCTTCGCGTACTGCTACCGATGCCCCCTCGGGCTCCATCATTCCAGTTGTGGCCTGGCCTGCGTCGAGCACACCGCCGACATGATCGATTCGCAGATCGGCGCGGAGAACGTCGCCTGCATGGTCGTCGAGCCGGTGCAGGGAGAAGGCGGATTCGTCGTCGCTCCGGATGACTACCTGCCGGCCCTGAAGTCCGTGTGCGACCAACGCGACATCCTCTTCGTCGACGACGAGGTCCAGACCGGGATGGGCCGGACGGGGACCCTCTTCGCGATCGAGCAGTACGACGTGACCCCCGACATCGTCACCACCGCGAAGTCCCTAGGAGCGGGTCTCCCGATCTCGGGGGTGACCGGCCCCGCGGAAGTCATGGAGGCACCGCACGTCGGGGGCCTCGGTGGCACCTACGGCGGCAACCCCGTGTCGTGCGCCGCCGCGCTCGCGGTGTTGGGCGAGCTCACCGAGACCGACCTGCTCGACCGTGCGCGCGCTCAAGGCAAGACCATCCGCGACCGGTTGGACCCCCTGGCGAGCGAACTCCGCATCGTCGGTGAGGTCCGGGGGCTCGGACCGATGGTCGGGCTCGAGCTCGTCACGGACAAGAAGACGAAAGAGCCGGCGCCGCGCGAGACGGCCGCCGTAGTCAAGCGCTGCCACGAGAACGGCGTCATCATCCTGAAAGCCGGGACCTACGACAACGTGGTGCGCCTGCTGGCGCCCCTGGTGATCTCCGACGACGACCTGCATGAGGGCCTGGACGTCCTGATCGAGGCTCTGCGCTGGGCCGACGGTGGCACGTAACGAGGTGCTGACCACCGGGGGTCGGAGCCGAGTGCTGACCAAGAAATGTAGCGGAGTGCCGGGCGACCGGGGACCTACCGGGTGCTGATCGACGGTCAGTTCGTGGAGGGACAAGGCGCACCCGTGGCGGTGATCAACCCCGCCACCGAGGAGGCCATGGCGGAGGTCCGCTCGGCCTCTACGGAACAGGTGCACGAGGCGGCGCGGTCGAGCCACTCGGCGTTCAAAGAATGGAAACGGCTCCCGGCCCCCGAGCGCGGCGAGCTGCTCAAAGAACTCGCGAAGTGGATAACGGATCACACCGACTCCCTCGCCAGGACGCTCACGCGCGAGGGCGGCAAGCCGCTCGTCGAGAACAAGGACGAGATGGGCTGGTGCGCGGGAGTGTTGGAGTTCTACGCGACCCTCGGACGGCTCGAACGTGGGCGCGTCGTGCCCTCGGGCGAAACGGGCCAGCTGAACCTGGTCATCAAAGAGCCGTACGGCGTGGTCGGCGCGATCGTCCCGTGGAACTATCCCCTGCTGCTGTTGATGTGGAAGCTCGCCCCGGCGCTCGCCGCCGGCAACTCCGTCATCGTCAAACCGTCGCCGTGGACTCCACTGTCCACCCTCGAGCTCGCCGAGGGCATCGCCGAGATCTTTCCGCCCGGCGTCGTCAACGTGCTAACCGGCGAGGCCGAAACGGGTAAGGCGCTCGTCACCGCTGAAGAGGTCTCGATGATCGCGTTCACCGGCTCGGTGGACACCGGCAAGCACATCATGAAGGCCGCTGCGGAACAGCTCACCAAGGTGCACCTCGAGCTCGGCGGCAAGGACGCCTTCATCGTCTGCGACGACGTCGACCTCGAGGTCGCGGCGCGGGGAGCCGTCTGGGCCGCCTACCTGAACGCCGGGCAGGTATGTACCTCCGCCGAACGTTTCTACGTCCTGCCCGAGGTCTACGACGACTTCGTGGGAGCCTTCGTGAACGAGACCAAGAAACTCGTGATCGGCGATCCGATGGAGGACGCGACCGACATCGGGCCGATGGTTCGCGGCGTCCAACGCGAGAAGGTCGAATCGCAACTCGAGTCGGCGCGCGCATCCGGCGCCAAGGTTCTTCACGGCGGCGACCGGGGGGACTTCGAGCGCGGCTTCTTCCTCACACCGGCGGTGGTGGTGGACGTGGACGAGTCGATGGACCTCATGAGTCGCGAAACGTTCGGTCCGGTTGCCCCTATCGCGAAGGTGGCCTCACTTGACGAGGCCATCGCTCGAGCCAACGCCACCGAATACGGGCTGGGCGCGAACGTCTACACGCTCCGCCTGGACAACCTGCTGAAGGCGATGGAGGAGATCGAGTCGGGCATGGTGTGGTTCAACGACCCCTTGACGGACAACGAAGGGGCTCCATTCGGGGGCGTGAAGTCATCTGGGATGGGAACCGAGCTGGGCCCCGAGGGCCTCGACGAGTTCCGGTATTCGAAGCACATACACATCGATACGAAGATGGATCCCAAGTCCTGGTGGTACCCGTACGCAGACTACGTACGGCATCAGGAAAAGTATGGAACCGCACCCGGATAGGTTGGAGACATGGCCGAGATCCGCTTAGAGAAGCTCACCAAGGAGTTCAAAGAGACTCTCGCGGTCGACCACATCGACCTCGTGGTCGAGGAGGGTCAGTTCTTCTCGCTGCTCGGACCCTCCGGATGCGGGAAGACCACCACCCTCCGGATGATCGGGGGCTTCGAGGACCCGAGCAGCGGGGCCATCTACCTCGGGGGGGACGACGTCACCGACCTTCCGGCGTACAAGCGCAACGTCAACACCGTGTTCCAGTCCTACGCCCTCTTTCCTCACCTCGATGTGTTCAACAACGTGGCCTACGGGCTCAAGCGCAAGAAGGTGGCCCAAGAAGACATCAAGCAACGGGTCGAAGACATGTTGGTGCTCGTGGACCTCGAGTGCTACGGACCCCGTCGGATCAACCAGATGTCGGGTGGCCAGCAGCAACGCGTTGCCCTCGCGCGCGCCCTGGTGAACCGGCCGGCGGTACTCCTCCTCGATGAGCCGCTCGGCGCCCTCGACCTGAAGCTTCGCAATCAGATGCAGCTCGAGCTCAAGCGGATCCAGCGCGAGGTCGGGATCACCTTCATTTACGTAACGCACGATCAAGAAGAGGCGATGAGGATGTCCGATCGCATCGCCGTGATGAACGCCGGGCGCTTCGAACAGGTCGGCGCGGCACAAGACGTCTACGAGTTGCCCGCGACCGCGTTCGTGGCCGGGTTCCTCGGGGCCTCCAACCTGCTGGACGGCGAGGTCGAAGGCGCCGATGGAAGCACGGCGAAGGTGGCCCTGGCGGCGGGCAGCACCATCGCGTTGCCCGCCGCCAGGTTGCCAAACGATCGCGGCGGCGTTCGGATCGGCGTTCGCCCCGAGAAGATCTTCATCGAGGCCGCCGGCAGCAGCGGGAACGGGACGGAGAACCGGGGGGACAATGCGATCGAGGCCATGGTGGACATCTCGATCTACACCGGCGTCTCGACGTCCTACGAATGCAGCACGACCGACGGCTCGAAGGTGGTCGTGTACGTCCAGAACATGGGGGCATCGACGGAGGCTCTGGCCCCCGGGGCGAAGGTTCGCCTGACATGGCATCCCGAGCACACATTCGCAGTGGAGAAGAACTCATCGACGAACAGTGCGGACCACGAATGAGCGACCGAGGGGGCAGCGAATGAGCGACCTACCAGACCTATCCAGGATCAACACTCGTCACGACATCACCAGGCGAGAGCTGCTGCGGCGCGCCGGGATCGGGGCCGGCGCGGTATCGATGAGCGCCTTCCTCGCCGCCTGCGGCATCGGGGGCGGCAATGAAGGGGGCAACCAGAGTGAAGACGACGGGCTCACGACGACTGAGGAGAACGGCGAGCTGAACTTCGCCAACTGGCCCCTGTACATCGACCGGGCGAAGGGCCGTCGGCCGACCCTCGATGACTTCACGAAGGCCTCGGGGATCCAGGTCAACTACAAGGAGAACATCCAGGACAACGAGAGCTTCTTCGGAACGATCCAGGAACCTCTCGCCAACGATCAAGCGATCGAGTGGGACATCATCGTCGTCACCGACTGGATGATCGCGCGCATGGTCAGGCTCGGCTACCTGGAGGAGCTGGATCATTCGCTGCTCTCGAACTTCGAGGCGAACGCGGGCCAGATCTACAAGGACCCGGTCTACGACCCGGGCAACGCGCACAGCATCCCGTGGCAGTCGGGCATCACCGGTATCGGCTACAACCCGGAGCTCACTGGTGGCGAGATAACCAGCTTCAATCAGCTGTTCGAACCCGCCCTCAAGGGGAAGGTCGGGATGTTCAAGGAGATGCGCGACACCTTCACCCTGACCCTATTGAGCATGAACATCGACCCCCAGGAAGCGAGCATCGCGGACGTCGAAGCGGCGACGGACAAACTGATCGAGCAGCGCGAGCAGGGCATCGTCCGCCAGTACTACGGCAACGAGTACGCCGACGCGCTCCTGCGCGGAGACCTCGCTGCGACCATGGCGTGGTCCGGAGACGTGTTCCAGCTCCAGTTCGACAATCCCGACCTGAGGTTCGTCGTCCCGGACGAGGGCGGGGTCCTATGGGTCGACAACATGGCGATCCCCCAGAACGCAGCCAACCCCATCGACGCCCACACGTTCATGAACTTCGTCTACGGCCCCGAGATCGCCGCGCAGATCACCGGTTGGGTGAACTACATCTGCCCGGTTCCCGCGGCGCAGGACCTGCTGCTGGAGCAGGGAAAAAAGGACAGCTACTACAAGACGGTCGCCGAGAGTCCGCTCGTGTTCCCTACGCCGGAGATGGAGGCCAACCTCCACGGCTACAGGGACCTCACCACCGATGAGGAGGAGCAGTGGCAGGACCTCTTCCAGTCGGTCATCCAGGGTTGAGAGAGCGGACCTAGCCGGATGACAACGCGGAGCCGGCGCTGGTCGCCGGTCCCCTATCTGCTGACGCTCCCCGGAGCCCTGTGGCTCACGGTGTTCTTCGTCGTCCCGATGTTCACGATGTTCTCCGTGTCGTTCCAGGAAGGAAACTTCGAAGAAGGCTTCGTGTTCACGGGGTACTGGCAGAACTACACCAACGTCCTGACGCGGTACGACACCCAGCTGTTCCGAAGCATCGCCTACGGACTGATCGTCACTCTCGTGACCCTGTGTCTGTCCTATCCGATGGCGTACTGGATCGCCCGGCGCGGAGGTAAGAACAAGAACCTGTTCCTGCTACTGATCCTGCTTCCCTTCTTCACGCCGTTCATCATCCGGACGCTCGCCTGGAAGCAGCTGCTCGGGGACAACAGCATCATCCTGGGAACGCTGAAGGGGTGGAACCTCCTACCGGAGGGTTACCAGGTGCTCGCCACGTCAACGGCGGTGCTCTCGGGTCTGATCTACAACTTCCTGCCGTTCATGGCGCTGCCCCTCTACGTCGCGCTCGAACGCATGGATCCGTCTCTGCTCGACGCCGCGACGGACCTGTACTCCAATCGCAGGCAGGCCTTCTTGCGAGTCACGCTGCCGCTTTCGTTACCGGGAGTCTTCGCAGGGTCCCTCCTGACCTTCATCCCCGCCGTCGGTGATTTCATCAACGCGGACCTCCTCGGTGGCGTCAACACCGTGATGATCGGCAACGTCATCCAACGCGAATTCGTCACGAACCTCGATTATCCGGAGGGCGCCGCGCTGTCGTTCCTCCTGATGGGCATGATCGTTATCGGCGTGTTCCTGTACGCGCGCGCCCTGGGGACCGAGGAGCTGACGGGCTGATGGCGACCCAGGTCGAAACCAAGCCCACGGCCTCCCCTGCACCCGGCCCCCACAGAGAGCGGCGAAAGAAGCGCGCGTGGATACTTCCGACCTACACCGCACTGATCATCGCCTACCTGTTCATCCCGATCCTGGTGATGATCATGTTCGGCTTCAACGAGCCCGCCGGTCGCTACAACTTCCAATGGGAAGGGTTCACGACGAAGTGGTACAACCCGGATCGCCTGCTCGAGTTCGAGGACCTCAACGAAGCTGTGAAGAACTCGTTGCTGATCGGCGTGATCAGCACCTTCGTCTCGACGGTCTTCGGGAGCCTGATCGCGCTGGCACTCACCCGCCACCGGTTCCGGGGGCGGGCCGGACTCAACCTCGGTCTCTTCCTCCCCATGGCGTCGCCCGAGGTCGTCCTGGGCGTCGCTCTACTGGCCCTGTTCGTCAGCTTGAACGTGAACACGGGCTTCGTGACGATCGTGATCTCTCACGTGATGTTCTGCATCTCGTACGTCGTCGTCACCGTCAAGGCCCGCACCTCGGGTTTCGATCGCAGCCTCGAGGACGCGGCCAAGGACCTCGGCGCGGATCCGTGGACGACCTTCTGGACCGTCACGTTCCCTCTGATCTTCCCGGGCATCCTCGCCGCATCGCTCCTGGCGTTCGCGCTATCGGTCGACGACTACGTGATCACGAGCTTCAATGCGGGCGGCACCGTGACGATCCCGTTGTGGGTCTACGGCGCGTCGCGCATCGGCGTGCCGCCGCAGGTGAACGTGATGGGCACCCTGCTGTTCGGTATCGGGGTGATCTACGTCTTGGTGAGCATCTTCCGGGGTCGCCGTCAGGGCGCCGTCCCGTCGCCGCCGGTCAAAGCCGGTTAGTCAGGAAGCGACGCTCTCGCAGTAATCGGCCAGGATCTCGACCGTCTGGTCGATGTCCTCCTCGGAGTGCTGGACCGAGATCGTCCACTGTTCTTCCTTGCCGGGCGTCTGATAGATGCCCCGGTTCACGACCCAGTACCAGTAGGCGTCGAACACCTCGTCGTCGACCTCCGCGAAATCGCGGTAACGCTCGAGAGGCTTGTCGCGGAAGGTGATCGATCCCTTGCAGCCGAGGTCGGTCGTCACCGCCGGGATGCCGTACTGGTCGAGGACCTTCTGACAGCCTTGAGCCAGCCGGGTGCCGAGCGTGGCGAGCTTGGCGTACGCGTCCGGCGTGAGGACCTCGGTGAGGGTCGCCAGCCCGGCCGCCATCGACAGAGGATTCCCGTTGAACGTTCCGAGCGCCGCAACGCCGTTCATGATCTCGTCCATCAGTGCGGCCTTGCCGCCGAAAGCGCCGACCGGAGTCCCACCGCCGATCGCCTTGGCGAGGCAGACGAGGTCGGGCTGGACGCCGTAGTACTCGGTGGCGCCGCCCGGCGCGATCGTGACGCCGGTCTTCACCTCATCGAAGATCAGGGCGACGTTGTGCTTGTCGCATAGCTCCCGGCACTTCTGGAGGTAGCCGGGCAGCGGGACGACGATGCCGATGTTCATCATCACCGGCTCCATGATGAGAGCGCCGATCCGGTCACCGTGCTCGTCCAGGATGTTCTCGAGGCCCTCGACGTCGTTGAAGGGAACGATCATGGTGGAGTTCGCGGTCTCGGGAGGGATGCCGCGCGAGAACGGGGCGGTCCACGGACGCTCGGTCGGGCCGGCCGAATCCATCGATGGGATGACCGAGTACATCACCGCATCGTGATGGCCGTGGTAGGAACCCTCGATCTTGAGCAGCACGTCCTTCCCGGTGCCGGCCCGCGCCACCCGGATCGCATCCATGGTGGCCTCGGTGCCCGAGTTCGTGAAGCGGATCTTTTCGAGGCCGAACCGTTCCTTGAGCTCCTCTGCGTAGAGCACCGCGGTTTCCGTGGTCGCGGCGAAGTGCGTCCCGTGGGCCGCGGCATGTTCGATAGCCGCGCGGACCTGCGGGTGCGCGTGCCCCACGACCATGCACCCGAACCCGTTGTGATAGTCGATGTAGGTGTTGCCGTCTGCGTCGGTGACGTGGCTCCCCTGCCCGCTGGCGAGGTAGATCGGATACGGATCGCCGGCCTGGAACGAGGACGTCACTCCGAAGGGCATCGAACGCTCCGCGCGCTCGTACAGCGCCTTCGACTTGGGGGTTCGTCCTTCGTAGGTCACGACCTCTTCGTCAAGCACCTTCTTGGCGCGCTCATCGATGGCCCCGTTGGAAACGGGCATAGATCCTCCTGGTGCGTGGTAGATGCGTCCTACCAATAGAAACTAGTCGACCGCGCGCGGGGCCGCTTGGCCCTATTGTCTAAAGATGCTCATGGCCGTCTGCCACTCGGAAGCAAGCGGTTGGACGAAAGTGGAAGACCTCGATGCTCTCTCCGAGCTCCGCAAGGAGCCCGGCAACCTGCTGTGGGCCGAGGTGGACGTAAAGGACCTCTCGCCCGAGGACATCGAGACGATCGCCGAAGAGTTCGCGCTGCACCCGCTGGCGGTGGAAGACGCCATCCGCTCGAAGCAACGCCCCAAGTTGGACACCTATGAGGAACACATGTTCCTGGTCTTTCACGAACTCAACGAAGAGGGCGAACACGAAGGAAACGGGCACATCGAAGCGTCCCAGATCGCGGTGTTCGCCGGCGACCGGTGGGTCATCACGATCCACGAGAGCTGCACTCGGGTCCTCGAGGAAGCGAAGAGACGATGGCGTGACCACGAGGACCGGCTGCGCGATGAACCCCCCTACCTGGTCCACACGCTCCTCGACGTAGCGGTCGACGACTACGAAAGTATCGCCGACGGGCTCGAAGAGAGGGTCGAGGAGCTCGAGGATCAAGTCCTCACCGATCCCCTGGCCCCCGTTCAACGTCAGCTCTACTCGCTCAAACAGCAACTCTCCCGGCTCCGGCGCTATGCACTCCCCCTTCAACGCGTCCTGGATTCCATCCTGAACGACGATGCCAGCAAGCTGCTCGTCGGCACGAGCGGGGAACTGTTCCGGGACGTCCAGGATCACGTGATCCGCCTGGGGGACCAGGTACGGAACGTCGACGACCTCTCCGACGCGGTGATCGACTTCATGCGGGCGGAGAAGGCAACCGATCTCAACGAGGTGACCAAGAGGCTCACGGGCTGGGCCGCGATCATCGCGGTGCCGACCTTCATCGCGAGCTTCTACGGGATGAACTTCGCCTTGATCCCCAACGAAGGAGAGATCCTCGGATTCTGGTTCGCCCTCACGTTGATGGTCCTCAGCGGAGCGTTCCTGTACTTCTTCTTCAAAAGAAAGCGCTGGATCTAGGATCTGGATCGCTCGGCCATGGGATAACCTGCACCCCATGGCAGAAGGAAAGCAGAAGAAGATCACCCAGAAGCTCACCTTGGACGTCTACCTGAAGGCCCCCGGCGGGCAGCCGCGCAAGAGCCACGCAGGTGAGCTAAGGCGCCTGCAGAAGCTGGGCTTCCGCGAGACCGGCCGCAAGCTGGCCAGCCGCGAGGACCACGTCCGGGTCGACCTCGAGCGCGAGATCGAGCGCTACCCCGGCGTCCCGCTGGCGAGCATCAGCGGGCACATCCGCTAGGGACTCCACCCCTCTCTGCCGGCATCGATGAACCGCCGTGCCGCCTTCGCGGGTATTGAACCCAGACGACCCCCGCTCACCTGAGGAGAACCGCATGAGCCCCCGACGTACACCGCTCGCAGCCCTGGCCGCATCACTGATCCTCATCTTGGTGCTGGGCGCGTGCGGATCCGAGACATCCGGCTCGGACGACACGTCGGGCACGGAAGCCGGCGGAGGCGGAGGATCGAGCATCACGATCGAGTCGCCCGAGGACGGGGCCGAGGTCCCCGCGTCGTTCACCGTCGAGCTGTCCACGGACGAGGAGCTCAGCATGAGTGACTCCGGGGCGCTCCACGTCCATCTCGTTTACGACGGCAACGAGCAGGAGCCGGACATGATCGACTCCGAGAGCTTCGACGTGACCGGACTCGAGCCGGGCGAGCACACGATCACGGCCTCGCTGCGCGATTCGGCCCACGCCCCGACCGGCCCCGAGGACGCCATCACCGTGATGGTCGAGGGCGGCGGCGGAGGCGACAAAGAGGACGAGAAGGACGGCGGCAGCGACAAGTACTAGCGCTCCCTGTATCTTCCATATGTGTCCTTCATCCGAGAGTTCCCGTCGGGATCGCCCTCGGGATCGGGTGACGAGGCAGGCCGCGGATCGCCGGTCGAGATGCAGGATCGAGTCGTTGGTCGATTCCAGAGAGACGCTTCCGCTTGGGACTCGCTCTACGAGCGCGAGGACGTCTACGCCCTGGTTCACCGCCTCCGGCAGCGCCTGGCCCTGGAGTGGATAGACGACCTGGCCACGCCCCCAGAAGCACGCGTGCTCGAGATCGGCTGCGGTGCGGGACACACTTCCGTAGCACTCGGACAGAGGGGCTTTTCGGTTGACGCGGTGGACTCGACCCCGGCGATGTTGCAGATCGCCCGCGCCAGAGTGACGGAAGCTCGGTTGTCCAACGTGCGGCTGACGATGCAGGACGCTCACCGTCTTGCGTACCCGGACGCGACCCATGACCTCGTGGTCGCATTGGGCGTCGTGCCGTGGTTGCACTCCCCGGGAGTAGCCCTCGCGGAGATGGCGAGGGTCTTAAAGCCCGGGGGGCACCTCCTCGCCAACTCGGACAACCGCGCCCGGTTGACGCACACGTTCGATCCCCGCAATGCGCCGGCCCTCGAAGGTGCAAGGAGAGCGCTAAAGGGGCTTCTGAAAAAGGCCGGGCGGTACCGACCGCCCGCCAAAGCGCTGGCGACCATGCATCGCCTCGAAGAGTTCGATTCCTTCCTCGAGGACGCTGGTCTCGTCAGGATTCGAGCTGTAACGCTTGGATTCGGCGCTTTCACGTTCATGGGCCGCAGATTCCTGGGAGACGACAAGTCGGTTCGTCTCCACCATCGACTTCAAGCACGGGCCGACAAGGGCAAGCCCATCCTCAAAGATCGAGGCAACCAGTACCTGGTCCTGGCCCAAAAGGCCGGCTGAGGCTCACAACTCGCCCAACTCTTCTTGCACCGGACCCCGACGGCGTGGGCGCACAGTAAAGGGCGCCGCGCTACGGAGCCAGCACCTGGAGCGGGGAGCAGGGGTAGACGACGACTTCGAGGGTCTCGCGATCACGCTGCTCGCGGTCGATCGCATCCAGGACGGTCGACCACGATCTGACCGCGCGCACCCCTGGGATGTGCGACGGGAGCTCCGAGTCACCGGACACGAAGAGCCACACAGGATTCGGTTGTCCGGCTGGTTTTTCCCCACCTCGGGTGAGCTTTCCCCCAACCTCTCCGTGAGCGCCCGCGGCGACCGCGTTCACTCGTCCACCTCGCAGGGTTGAGACCTTGCGTTTCGCACGGCGCTTGATCTTGGCGGGCACCACACCCGGCCTCGCCATCACGGTACGCGCGATCTTCCGCTGGCGATGGAACCTCTGTTTTTCGTACGGAAAGAGTCCGTGATGGCCGACGCCTTCACTACACGCGGAGATCAACACTCTCGATGCAGAGGGTTTCGAGCTAGTCAAAGGGAATCGACCCTTGCTGCGCGTGAAGTGCAGAGAGGTATCGAAAGGGTAAGCGTTGGCGATCACGACGTCCGCCGACTCGGGCCGCGGAGCTGCGAATGCCTGCCGCGAGAAATCGACGGCCTCTTTGTAATACGAGCGATGGTCTCCGCTGACGATGCGGATAGGTCTGCGGCACTCGTCGACATGGAGGGAAATGACCGAGTTGAGACCGATGAGCGCGGCGATCTCGTCCAGGTCGCGCCGGAAGTCGTTATCGATCGAGTAGTTGCCCGACATGCTGCGGTGACCGAAGTGAAGCCTGGAGATGGAGCGCCTCCCCAGCACGCCCAACGCCAACTTGGAGCCTCCACCGAA
>JALZJQ010000166.1 GCA_030859685.1 Actinomycetota bacterium
AAAGGGGCTCGTTCTTGGCTCGTGCTCTTGAACCCCGATCGATCTTAGAAAGCTTTGGGCATCCACTAGGTCGAGATCTCTCCCTTGCTGGGCAATGGTCGAATCGTAAGGTATCGCTCTACACCCCCTCACTCATGATGAACAATCACCTATTGGGTGGTCGAGTTGAAGTGGGGATGTCCTCATCGAGGCGGAGCTGTACCGACGATTCAATCATGCGCAGTCCGAGGCTCTGGTGGATGCCGCTGACACCTACGGAAGGTTCGAGGGCCTCCCGGCATCGGTCGAGGTCACGCGCCTCTGAAAACCGAGAGCAAGAAGGTATGTACTGACCCGCCGAGCGCGACTGGGGGCGGGTTCTGGTCCCCGCCCCCAGTGTCACGCGATGTCTGGCGCCCTCAGCGTCACGCGATGATCTATCGAGTCCCTATGAGGACGTCATGCAACCTCGTTAGAGGTTCCGGCACTGGTCTTCCTTGTTGCCCTCGACCCGGTTGTTGCCGCCGGTAGGTCGTGGCGAGTTCTCCTTGCACTGCAGGTTTCCATCCACCGTGTTGCCGGCGATCCGGACTCCTCCGGTGTTCTGGAAGGCCTGGATGTTCCCGCCGACGACGTTGCGCTCAACCCGGATCATTCCGCCCTGATCGTCGAACAGGATGTCCGCGTTCACCTTCGTGTTCCTGATGACCCCGGCCCTGCCCTGGACGACCTGGATGCTCCCGCCGACCCTGGAGCCCGCCGTGACGTTGACCCGCCGAGCGTTCTCGCCCTGGACGTTCCCGATGACCCTCACGTTGGACGCATAGAGAGTCGCCCCTCGGGCGACCTTGATCGTTCCCTTCACCAGTGTTCCCTCGAGCGTGCACGTAGCTCCCGATGGGACCCTCAGGTTGTCAACCGTGCGCGATCCGATCCGGCCCCTGCACGTGGTCTCCTCGGCGACGGCTGTGCCCGCGCCGCCGATCAACATTGTGGCGGCCGTTGCGGTCGCCATCGCGATCCTTGCGATCTTCATCTGTTGCCTCCTATCGTTGTTACTGTCGATGTACCGGTCGTTATTCCGTGTGGATACCGTCGCCTACAGCCTGGGGCGAAGTCGTCCAAGAACGTGACGCCGCGGCAGGGAACCGATCAAAGGCTCCAATGAATCGGATAGCTGTTGCGCAGAAGGACGCTCCTCCGGTTGTTGCCGGAGACAGGCTGCGATCAGCTCGGCCACCGGGCCCGGGACTTCCGCGGGCAATGGTTCGGGCTCGAGCTTCAGTTGCGGGAATCGATCCTCGTCCTGGGATGGGAAGGGCAGATCTCCGGTAACCGCCTCGTACAGAGTTACGCCGAGGCCCCAGATGTCGGCGGGGGGGCCGATCGTGTGACCGGACGCTGGATCGCATTGCTCGGGCGCCATGTACGCGTCGGTTCCGACTGGGGAGGTGAGTCGCGCCGCTTCCTCGAAGGTGCGCGCGATGCTCATGTCGATCAGTCGGGGCGGAGCCGCCATGATGATGTTGCGCGGCTTGACGTCGAGGTGAACGATCTTCTGCCGGTGCATGTAATGAAGTGCGGAGCAGAGTTGCGAGGCGAGAGGGATCGTTTGCTCGAACGGCAGCGGTCCGTGCCTTCGTCTCAGAGTCGAAAGTCGAGGCCCCTCGAGGAACTCGAGCACGATGTGTGGCCGGTCCCCCTCGAGCACCGAGCCGAAGCCACGCGCGATGACGGGATGGTCGAGAGCTCGCAGAACGCGCTCTTCGGCCGCTAGTCCCTCGAGGGCGTTGTTGTCGGTGACGCGCGAAGGACGGAGGATCTTCACGACCACGAGGGAAAGAAGCTCCTCGTCGTGGGCGAGGTAGGCCTCGTACCGGGTCCCACCGCCGAGGAACTTCATGGCGTACCGGCCTGGCACGATGTCCTGTCCTTCTTCGAACCCCCAGGAAGAGTCGCTCTTTTCCGGGCGCTTCGTGACTGCTTCTGCCTGCATCGGGTGGCCTTTCTGGATCGAGTTCTTGCCGTCATGAGGTTCCTACCAACCGCCATTGGGCGTTTCGTGAGAGGGGAATGAGAGAGTTCTCACGCTCGGAAGCGGGGGCGTAAAGATGAGAGCATTCTCATCCTCGACTCACCACCGATTCACCCCGGCGGGGCCTGATGGTCAGATGACTGGAAGAAAATTGTTGGCGCTACTCGCCCTCGCGGCCCTGATCGGCGCGGCTACGGCGACGGTCGTTAAGGCTTCATTCGACTCGTCCGACGCGCCCGAAGTAAAGCCGATCGAGCTCGACGTGGACGCTGGCCAGAGCGACGATGACACGCCGAAGAAGCGCAAGAAGCCCAGAGACAAGAAAGACAAGAAGGGCCAAGCGAAGCCGGGCTCCCCAAAGCCGGCGCCGGATGATGATACGGGCACTGTCCCGCCCGACGACGGATCCACGGGGGGAGGCGCACCCCCCGCCCCCGCGCCGGCGCCGGCCCCAGCCGGTGATGATGACGACGATGACGATGGCGGTGATGACTCGGACGACGGAGGTGGGGACTCGGACGACGGAGGTGGGGGCGACGACTAGGGACCGTTCTGGGTCCGATCCGAAGCGCGGCTCCCCCTTCGCGAGCATCCGTTTCAGGTTGCTCGCCGTTTTCATCGCGCTCCTCGCCGGCGCCACGCTGATCTCGGTATTCGTGGTGCGACAGATCTTGTTGGATCGCCTCGATGAACGGATCAATCGCGAGCTGGTACAGGAAACGGACGAGGTGAGGGCCCTCGCTAAAGGGAACGATCCGGAAACGGGTGAGCCGTTCGCCGGGCGCGTGCGGAGGATCTTCGAAACCTTCCTGGAGCGGAACATCCCGTCGCGCAACGAAGCCATCATCACGTTCGTCGACGGGCGACCTTACTTGCGCAGCCGGCCGGTGGTGCCCTTCAGGCTCGACCAGGATGCCGAACTGGTGACGCGGTGGGGTTCGCTTTCGCGATCCGAGCGAGGGGTCGTAGACACGCCGGCCGGCGCGGTGGAGTTCCTCGCCGTCCCGATCCGGGCTGGAAGAGAGACCAAAGGGGTTTTCGTCGTTGCGCTCTTCCGTGATCTCGAGCGGGAAGAAACGGAGACCGCGATAGCCGGAGCGGGAGCTACGGGGCTGATCATCCTGGTGGCCGGCTCGCTCTTGGCCTGGAGGTTGGCCGACAGGATCCTGACGCCTGTGCGCGAAGTGAGTCGAACCGCGCACTCGATCTCCGAAACCGATCTGAGTCGCCGGATCGAGATCGGTGGATCGGACGAGATCTCCGAGCTGGCGAAGACGTTCAACGACATGCTCGACCGCATCGAGAATGCCTTCAGCGCCCAGAAACACTTCATCGACGATGCGAGTCACGAGCTCCGCACGCCCATAACCATCATCCGCGGCCATCTGGAAACCCTGGACGTCGACCTCGAGGAACGGTCGAAGACCGTTGCCTTGCTGCTCGATGAACTAGCGCGCATGAGCCGGCTCGTCGAGGATCTGCTGTTGCTGGCCCGTTCGGAACATCCGGACCTCCTCGATCTCAACGTCGTCGACGTCGCCTCCTTGACCTCGCAGGTGCATGCGAAGGCAGGTGGGCTGGCCCACCGTGAGTGGGTTCTAGAGGAAGTCGGTTCGGGGCTCGTCGTGGCGGATCCGCAGCGCATCACACAGGCTCTCGTTCAGCTCGCTCAGAACGCCGGCAACCACACGGCAGAGGGGGACCTGATCGCCATCGGCTCGAGCGTGAGGAACGGCGAAGTGCGCTTCTGGGTGAGGGACACCGGCCCCGGCATCCCGCGCGAGCAGCAAGGACGCATCTTCGAGCGTTTCGCCCGGGGCCCAGGCGGGCGCCGATCGTCTCAGGGGGCCGGGCTCGGCCTGGCGATCGTTCGGACGATCGCGCAGGCGCACCACGGGCGGGTCGAGCTCGACAGCGCCCTGGGACAGGGCGCCACCTTCCGCATGGTGATCCCGGTGGATCAACCCGAGGATGAACAGGAGGCCCGGGCGTGAAGAGAATACTGATCGTCGAAGATGAAGATCGGATCGCATCGTTTCTCCAGAAAGGCCTGAGGTCGAACGGCTATACGACCTCCACCGCCGGAACCGGGGAGGAGGGCCTGGGGTTCGCGGCCTCGGGCGAGTTCGACCTGATGATCCTGGACATCGGCTTGCCCGACATCGACGGCTTCAAGGTTCTCGAGCGGCTTCGGGCGCGTGACAACGAGATGCCGGTCATCATCCTCACGGCTCGGGACGGGGTAAGTGACACGGTTTCTGGGTTGGAGGGCGGCGCCGACGACTACGTCACGAAGCCCTTTAGCTTCGACGAGCTGCTCGCGCGGGTACGAGCTCGGCTACGGACCGACCGGGCCCCCGAAGAGACGGTGTTGGAGCGAGGGGACACCGCCCTCGATCTGCGTACCAGGCGACTGTCGGTTGATGGTCGATCGCTAGAATTGAGCGCTCGAGAGTTCTCCATGGCGGAGTTGTTCTTTCGTCATCCGGGGCAGGTCTTGACGCGAGAGCAGCTCCTGAGCAACGTATGGGGATACGACTATGACCCTGGGTCTAACGTCGTCGATGTCTACGTCGGTTATCTCCGTAAGAAGCTAGGGAAGGAGCGGATCAAGACCCTGCGCGGGATCGGTTACAGATTCGACGCCGACTCCGGCTGATCGAAGTCCCCGTGCATGAGCTGCCAGTAGTCGTGCCCACCGAGCAGGAAGGGTTCACCCGTGCGGGCACGCGCCAGGCCGACGCTCTTGGCCCCGGACGCGCCGCAGGGACGGGATCGCCCCGTCCCTGCGTGTACTGCGGATGTGCTCTTCTTAGCGGGTGTCGTTGCGTGAGCGATCGTTCGTGTGCCCACCGGAGAAGTCCCGCTTGATGCCTCCGTTGCCATCTCTGGTCCAGTCACGGGTCTTGTCGCCCCGACTGCGGTCGCGGTCCCGGCTCACGCCGGTGTGTCCGCTTCCGGTGCCATCGTTGCTGTTGACGCCACTCGTGTAGCCCGACCTCGAGTGGGTGTCGCCATCGTCATCGTCATCGTCCATCGCTGCGACTTCCCTGAAATCTTCCTTCTTCAGCACGACTTCGTCGCTCGAGCCCGACAATGCGATCTGCGCCGGAAGTCCTGCGAGGATCGCGAAAGCCAACATCCACATCGCCGCTCTTCCGAGCATCCTTCCAATCATTGCTTCCTCCTTCATCGGTGACTTGCTTACGTGGGTAGTTTCGCCAGGGCCGATGAGCCGAGCATGAGGTGTGCATTAGAGGTTTCTTAGTAACGTGGGGCGAGCGCGGACCCCTGCTGTTTCCATTCTCAACGGGTTGGATGGGAGAGAACGACTTCGCGCCGCTGCCGGCGGCTTTCTACGGCGTCGTGGCGCTCATGGCTGCGATCGCGTACTTCATGCTGCAGACGGCGATCGTCAAGGAGCACGGGGCTGAGTCGAGGTTGGCCACTGCACTCGGCAGTGACGTGAAAGGGAAGGTGTCGCCGATCCTGTATCTCGCCGCGATCCCCCTGGCGTTCGTCAACCGGTGGATCGCGATAGCGCTGTACGTGCTCGTGGCGCTCCTATGGCTCGTTCCGGACCGCCGGATCGAAGCGCTTTTCGGCGAGGAGTCGAGCGAGAAGTCGGACCGCGTCCGCTCGACGGACTGACTCTCGAGAGCGAGGTCTAGCGACTAGGAGGCTGGAGGCTCCACACCCGGGGCCCATGCTTCCGCCCACTGGGCTACCGCGTGAACTACCGACGCGAGCCCTTTGCCCTTCTCAGTGAGTGAGTACTCGATCCGGACCGGCGTGGATGGCACCACCGAGCGTTCCAGGATGCCCTCCTGCTCGAGCTCCTTCAGGCGTTCGGACAGCAACCTGTCGCTCAATCCGGGCACCGCGGCGAGGATCTCACTGAAGCGCCCGGCCCCAGACAACATCGAACGGACGATCGCACCCGTCCAGCGCCGCCCGATGATCTCGATCGCCTGCGTATAGCTCGCGCAGAACGGTGTAAGCGCATGGGTTCGGGCTTGGAGCGCCTCTTCTTGCATTGGCATACGGGAATACTACCCGCCACACTAACTGTTGACAAGTAAGCGACGAGAAGATAGCTCCTTACGAAGCGTAAGGAGGGACGAGAGAGAGGAACCGGATCATGACTTGGACGATCGATACGGCACACACGAGCGTGAGCTTCAAAGCACGTCACATGGGGCTTTCAAAGGTCCGGGGGCAGTTCTCGAGCTTTCGCGGCGAGATCGAAGGCGATCCCACGGACATCACTACGGCTAAGGCTCGGATCGAGATCGACCTGGCGAGCGTCGACTCGGGGAACCCGGACCGCGACGGCCACCTCAAGGGTCCCGATTTCTTCGACGTCGAGAACCACCCGACGATGGCCTTCCAGAGCACCTCAGTGGTTCGTGATGGAGACGACTACAAGGTCGTGGGGTATCTGACGGTCAAAGGCATCAGCCGTGAGGTCGAGCTTGACTACGAGCACGGCGGCGAGGCGACGGACCCGTACGGCAACAGGAAGGTCGGTGGCACGCTCACGGGAACGATCAAGCGCAGCGATTGGGACCTGACCTGGAACGTCCCGCTGGACACCGGTGGGTGGCTCGTGAGCGACAACGTGACGATCGAGATCGACCTTCAGGTGGCCCAGAACCAGGAGGCCGTTGTCCAGGAAGAGGCTACGGAGTCCAAGGTCTCCGCGTAACCAGACCGACGACCCGGCCCGGGTCTCTCGTTTCGATCTGAGAGGCCGGGTCGTTTCGCGTCGTGGCCGGCCCCGTTCTGCAGAATTAACGGCGCCGGCGGCGTCCCCGAGCTCTTCTTCCGTTGCGGGAGGAGTACACGATCTGCGGAGGCGCGATGGTCATGCCTTCGGCCTGGAACTCCTCGTGCAGGTTAAGGCGTGCTGCGGTCCGACCAACGTCTCCCATTTCGCTCGGAAGTACGAAGGTGATACCCAACCCGCTCCGCCCCGCCCGGGCGGTGCGCCCGACGCGGTGGACGTAGCTCTTCTCGTCCTCGGGAGGGTCGTAGTTGATCACCTGAGCGATGTCGTCCAGATCCAGGCCACGAGCCGCCACGTCCGTGGCAACAAGTGTCTTGACGTCGCCCGTATCGAATCGCTTGAGAGCCTTCTGG
>JALZJQ010000178.1 GCA_030859685.1 Actinomycetota bacterium
TAACAGCAGCAACGTGAGCAGGGCCGCCCCATGAGCGTTCTTGCGGAAGCTCCGCATGGGTTCCCTCCCATCATCTGTAGGCAAGGCGGTTCGCCTCGCTCCCGACCAAGCGGCAACATTACCTGCGCGGCCGGCCAACTCTTCCATGGGAGCGTCGTGATCGTTAGGCATCGAACTAGACCGAGAAGCGCAGACCTTCAGGATCCGGATGCGGCGTCCGAGCCGATAGCCGGACCCGGTAGGACGCGCCTTTCGCCGGTCGATCGTTGCGACCTGGTCTTGGGCGTCACTACTCGCTCGAGCAAGCCGAACCCGACCTCGGTGGCCACCGCAAGAAGGGCGACCAGCAGGGCACCTCCGACGATCTGCGGGTCGTCCCCCACCGAGAATCCGTCCACGATGAACCGGCCAAGCCCGCCCCATCCCGCCACCGCCCCCAGCGTCGCCGTCGCCACCACCTGAACCGCCGCGAGACGTAGCCCGGCAACGATCAGTGGGGTTGCCAGCGGCAGTTCGAGACGAGTGAGGACCTCTCTCTCTCGCATGCCCATGCCGCGTGCCGCCTCGACGGTGTCCGCGTCGACACCCTTCACCCCGACATACGTATTGGCCAGGATCGGTGGGATGGCGAGCAAGAACAACGCGATGAACGTGGGCCAGAAGCCGATGTTCCCCGGCCAGTTCAGAGTGAAAGTGTAGGTCAATCCGAGGATCCCGAACGAGGGGAGCGCGCGGCCGAAGTTCCCGACGGTCACCGCCACGAACTCGAACTTCCTCTTGTGACCGATATACACGCCGGCGGGGAACGCGATCAAGGCGCCGAGGATGGTCGCCTGAGCCGACATCTGGATGTGTTCCCACAGACGCACGGGGATGCCGGCCGAGTCCGACCAGTTCTCGGTTGCGGTTAGCCACGCCCACACGTCACCGAACAGATCCATCAGGTCGTCGCCCCCCGCCCCCTATGGGCCCAGGGCGTCGCCCGTCGTTCGACCCGGACGAGGAGGAAGTCCACCGATACCGCAAGCGCCAGCGAAAGGATCGAGCCGAGGAGGGAGGCGGTCGGGAAGTTTCGGTCGATGCCCATCAAGATGAAGAACCCGAGTCCGCCCTTGCCGATCAGGGCGGTGACCGTGACCAGACCGATCGTAGTTACCGTTGCGATCCGGATGCCGGCGATGATCACCGGCGTCGACAGGGGAAGCTCGACGCGCCACAAGAGCTCCCTTGGCGAGTAGCCCATCCCAAGCGCCGCTTCGCGCGCATCGGAGGGCACTCCATTCAGTCCCGAGACGACGCCGCGGATCAGGATCAAGAGCGTGTAGCTCACTAGCCCGATCTCAGCAGTCAGAACGCTGAGACGCGTATACGGGACCAAGAAAGCGAACAAGGCAAGGCTTGGGATCGTGTACAGCAGTCCCGTCACTGCCGCTATGGGTCCGTAGCTCTTGCGATGTCGGTGGGCGAAGATCGCGAGCGGGAACGAGATGAGCATCCCTATCGCCACTGCAAGGAAGGTCAGGTAGGAATGCTCGATCAGGCGCGTCCAGACATCGTCCAGGTGGTCGGCGATCCACCCCCAATCGATGTACGGCTGCCCCTCGACCTGAGCCCTGATCAAGTCACGATCTCCTTCGAGATCTTCTCGAGAGTCAGTATGCCCTTGTACCGCTGGCCCTCGGTGGCAACGACGGCCACCTGGGTGCGAGACGTGACGATCGAATCGAGCGCTTCTCGAAGCGTGCTCTCACCGGTCACGTACGCACTGAAGGGGCGAGGGTCAGCGCCCGACACCCGCTCAGCCGCCTCGAGGCCGGCCCGATCGACCCATCCCAGCAACTCGCCATCCTCGACGACGCTGACCCAGTCGAAGTCGAACCGGTCCAACTCCGCGATCGCTTCCTTCGAGCTCGAATCCGACGCCACAACCGGCCCCTCTTCGACCTGGATGTCATCCACCTTCATCAAGGCCAGACGCTTCAGTCCCCGTTCCACGCCCACAAACTGTCTGACGAAATCGTTGGCCGGGTCGCGCAAGATCTCTTCCGGCGTGGCGAACTGCTCGATCTTTCCTCCGACGTTCAGGATCGCTATCCGGTCGGCGATCTTGATCGCCTCATCGATGTCATGAGTCACGAAGACGATGGTCTTCTTCAACCTCCGTTGGATGTCTATGAACTGATCCTGGAGTCGCTCGCGCACGATGGGATCGACCGCGCCGAACGGCTCGTCCATGAGCATCACGGGAGGGTCGGCGGCGAGAGCTCGCGCCACCCCCACCCGCTGGCGTTGACCACCCGAGAGCTCGCTGGGGTACCGCTCGAGCATCCGCTCGTCGAGATCGAAGATGGACACGAGCTCGCGAAGACGTTCTTCGATACGCCCCCGCTCCCAGCTCTCTAACTTCGGAACGGTTGCCATGTTCTGCGCGACCGTTCTGTGAGGCAGCAGGCCGATACTTTGGATCACGTAACCGATCCCACGTCGTAAGCGCACCGCATCCTGCTCGAGAACGTCGGTGCCATCGACGAAGATGTGGCCCGAGGTCGGTTCGACCAATCGGTTGATCATCTTCATCGTGGTCGTCTTTCCACAGCCCGACGGGCCGACCAGGACCACGGTCTCTCCATCGGCCACGTCCAACGAAAGATCCTCGACCGCAGACTGATCCGTCGAGTCGAACCTCTTGGTCACGTTTTCGAGCCGGATCATCGCCTCGGGCACGGGCTCCCTTTCTCGAGCTGAACCGTCGGGGGCGACATCCTATGGGCGGAGCTGCACGGTCCGCAGACCCCCACCTATAGTGAGGATCGTGGCAGCGAAAGTCGTTCGGACCCTGGTCTTTGCAGCACTCGCAGCCGTTGGGGTGTGGTGGGGACGCTTGATCGCGCACTCGAAGGATCCGGCGCCGGAGGGGCACTGGCGTGAGGTCCCCGACGACGCCTTCGAATGATGCTGTGAACGTGCTTCTGCTCGG
>JALZJQ010000185.1 GCA_030859685.1 Actinomycetota bacterium
GGCCGGCCTCGAGACCAAGATCCTGGCGAGCGAGGAGGGCCGGCCGAACCTGGTGGCGCGCCTCCCGGGCCCCCGCGACCGTCCCGCTCTCGTCCTGCTGTCGCACACCGACGTCGTAGGGGTCGAGGCCGACAGCTGGTCGCACGATCCCTTCGGTGGTGAGACGGCCGACGGCGCCGTGTGGGGTCGAGGAGCGCTGGACATGAAAGGGATCGCCGCGATGCACCTCGGGGCCGTCGTGAGCCTGGCTCGATCCGCCGCCTCCGTGTCGCGCGAGGTCATCTTCTGCGCGGTGGCGGATGAAGAGACCGGCGGCGCGCTAGGGGCCGAGTGGCTGGTGGCGGAACACCCGGACGCGGTCGGCTTCGAGGACGGGAGGCCGGCTCCGGAAGTGCTCGGCGAGGGGGCTTTCGGGCTCAGCGGCATCCTGGACCGGGACGTGATGCCTATCGTGCTCGGCGAGAAGCAGGCCCTGTGGATCGACCTGATCGCACGAGGCGAACCGGGACACGGATCGATGCCCCCCGCGTCCCAAGCGCCGGTGAACCTGGCCGAGGTACTGGCACGCGTCTCCGGCTTCGGTACACCCCGGGTGCATCCGGTGATGCGAGAGCAGTTCAAGTGTCTCGCTTCGGTGGCAACGGGACCCAGGAGGGCGGTCTTCTCCGGGCTCGCCTCCCGCAGCGCAGGCGTGGTTGCGCGGGCCCTGCACAAACCATTGCGATCCAGCGGCGCCATCGCTGCGCTGCTCGCCGATACGATCACCCCCACGACCTTGAGCGCGGGGTACAAGCACAATGTGGTTCCCGGGGAGGCACACGCGAGCCTCGATTGCAGACTCTTACCGGACACCGACCCGGATCGGTTTCTCGCCGAGCTCAGAAAGATGGCGGCGCGGCGCGGTGTCGACGTACAGAAGCGCGCGTTGCATGACGGGCCCGTGACGGAATCCGGTCCGCTCTACGACGCCCTGGCGCGCGCTTCCGGGGGCCTCGACGAGGACCCGGTTGTCGTTCCTTCGCTCACCACCGGCATGACGGACCTGCGTCATTTCCGACGCGCAGGGGCAGCCGGGTACGGGTGGGTTCCACTCGTGTTGTCGTCCGAACTACTGGCAACGATCCACGGTCACGACGAGCGCATCCCGATCGACGCCTTCGAACGAGGTGTGGAGGCCATGTCGGAAGTGGTGCGAAGGGCCTCTTCGTGACCTCAGAAGTTGTTCGGGAGCAGGCTCTCGGACAAGGCGATCAGGATCCCCGCCGTAATGAGCGCTACGACGAGCCAGGCCGCCAGCTCTAACAGCCTCGACTTCCACGATCTCCGGGTCTTCAGGCCGTCGTTCATACCGACGTCTTGAGCTCCGCGTAAACGACGAGTCGCTCCGCTGCCGAGAACCGTGGATTGCAAGTCGTCAGAGCCAGCTCTCCCGTGTTGCTAGCGACCGGATTGGCGATGTCACGCGAATCCGGTTGCACGATCTCCCTACCGGTCACTTCGTACTCGAAGTCACCCCAACGGGTCTCCGTGAAGATCGAGTCGCCCGGCTGCAACCGATCCAGATCCCAGAAGGGAGCATCGTAGGTCGTTCGATGCCCGGAGATGATGGCGCGGCCTTTCTCCCCCGGCCAGACCTCGTCCAGATCGGTGCAGAGCGGTCGTGAGAAGCGTTCGTTGCACCCCGGGTAATGGCCGGGGCCCTTCTTCAGCTCCTCGACCCCGACCCCCTGAACCACGATCGTGTTCAGGTCCATCTTCGGGATCCGCAGCCTGAACACCGGGTCGGCGGGGCCCGGTTCATAGCTCTTGGGGGGGCCGCCGAAGCCCTGATCCTCTCGCCCTTGCGCTTGCAAGGGGGGAAGGTCGGCGAACTCGGCCGCCAGCCGATCCTGCTGTTGGCTCGTGTATATGCCCGTGCCCCACAGGATCCACGCCACGAATAGCAGGACGCCGAATCCGACCGAGATGAGCAGCTTGCCGATGAATCCGAGGATGCGCATGTGAACGAGAGGATAGCCGCGGCTACTATCTGCCCTTATGCCCAAGAGCAGATCGAAACGTCAGACCCGACAGCCGCCTCCGAAGGCCAAGCCGAAGCCTTCTCCCCCGGCCATCGCAGCCCTGTTCTTCACGCTTCTCGCCACCGGCGTCATCGTGATCGTCGGCAACTACCTCGGTGTCTTCGGCCCGACCGACAACGCCAACCTCTGGTACGGCCTCGGATTGATGTTGGTTGCGTTCCTGGTCGCCACGCAGTGGCGCTAGCCGCGAGCAGCGGTTAAGATACCCCTGGAGGGTATCTAGATGACCGACACTGGAACGAGCAAGACAACCGGGATGACCGACGGGCGAACCGGGTCCTACGGCTATCGCAAGGACGAGCTGGGCAAGCGCCTCAGCCGGATCGAGGGCCAGGTGCGCGGTATCGGCCGCATGGTCGAAGACGAGAAGTATTGCGTCGACATCCTCACGCAGATCGCTGCCGTTCGGGCCGCCGTCGACCGGGTCGCCCTCGGGGTCATGGAAGACCACATGAAGGGCTGCATGGCGGAGGCCGCCTCGAGCGACGATGCCGCCGCCCATCTGGGCGAGCTCATGGACGTGCTCGAGCGCTTCGTGGCGCTCCGGAGGTAAATCACAAGGATGTTGTTTATCCACCGCTGTGGATATCGCTGTGGAGAACCCGCGTGAAGGTCCCCCTGGCACTCTTCGCCCTGGTCGCGACGCTGATCTTGGGCTATTTCTTCGGGTACCTTCGGGCCGGCATCGCCGTCGCACTGTTCCTGGGGATCATGGTCGTCGGGGCCAGGTACCTGGAGAGCATCGTTACGGCCCCCCCGGAGCCCGAGGTGGCCGACGTGAGCGGCTACGGGCTTAAGTACGTGTGCACCATCTGCGGGCTCGAGCTGAAGGTCGAGAAGGCCGCCAAGGAAACCGCGCCGCGCCACTGCACCGAGCCGATGGAGTTGGTCCGGGAAGACGGGAAGCCGCCGCTCCGGCCGG
>JALZJQ010000003.1 GCA_030859685.1 Actinomycetota bacterium
CCGGGATGCTGTCTTCGGCGTCGATCGTGGAGGCGACGGCGAAGGCGGTAGAGGTTCATTCCATCGGTCGTCTTGTGGTCGATCCCGTGTTCGTGTCGAAGCACCGCGATCGACTCCTGGCGGAGGACGCGATCGATGCCCTGAAGGAGCACCTATTTCCTCTAGCCACCGTCGTGACGCCGAATCTGTTCGAGGCCGAAGGTCTCCTCGGTGAACCGGTGACCACTCTCGACGAGATGAGAGATGCGGCTCGAGCGCTAAAAGACCTCGGACCACGGTCCGTGTTGGTGAAGGGCGGGCACCTCGACGGCGGCGAGGGAGCGGTCGATGTTTTCTACGACGGAACCAACTTCACCGAGATCGATGGGCCGCGCTTCGACACCGTGGACGCACACGGCACGGGCTGCGCCCTCTCCGCAGCGATCGCGGCGCGGCTGGCGCACGGGGACGACCTGGGGGATGCGGTGCGGGCCGGTAAGGACTTCGTGTCGGGTGCGATCGAGCACGGACTCCGGCTCGGGGACGGATTCGGCCCCGTGAACCCGGGCTGGAGGCTTCCGGGCGCGGCCGGGTTCTCGGGGGGAGTCGACCCCACGACGACGCCGCTTCACTGAGGGCGGCGGCTCTCCCTCCCGAGGACGGCCGGCGAGAAATCCTCTTCCGCGCGGGATCGGAGGTCGAGATACGCAAGCGTCGACATCGTGATCATCAACGGGAGTGACAGGCCGAAGAGAGCGCCGGCGCCGAGGGCGAAGAGGACATCGCCGAGTCCGGAGAAGGCGAGATCGCTGGAGATGAGGGCTCCCTGCGCGCCCAGGACGAGCACCAGCCACAAAAGGGTCATGCCGAGGCCGATCGAGAAGAGGTAGAGGAATACCCGCAGGACCTGTCTCCGCCACAACGAACGAGCGCGGGGAAGCGCCTCCTGCAGAGACTTTCGTTCGTGGGCGATCACCTGAACGAGGATCGGGGGACCCATGAGGGTCAGCAGCAGGGCCGGGACAACGAGGATGAAGGTTGGCAAGAAGATGCCCAGGAGCGAGAGGATGGCCGCGTAGAGGCCCGCCGCAAGGAGTTGCGCCGTCACGGGACGGACGCGCGGGCGGGCCTCGGCCAGGCTGGTAGTTACGCCCATGACGTGGTCGAGGAGAACGATCACGCAGAGGCCCGAGATCAGGGCGGCAGGCAGATGGAACAACAGTGACTGGATCGCGGTCCGGAGGAACACGTACGACGACGTGACATCGGATTCCGTTTGTACGAGGAGTGCCGAAAGCCCGAGAAGCGCGACCTGCATAGCGACCCCGAGCGCGACGTACGGCGGCGCAAGTTGCTTGAACTTCCGCCCGTAGAGCGAAACGCCCCCGCCAAGGATGTTGACGAAGGTCTTGGGCCCGACGAGCGAACCGGTGCCGGCGGGCTCCTGTGCATCAGGGGGGGCCACCGAGGGTCTAGTCGTCTTGGACGCGCTTCTTGGCGAACCACCCGACCAGGACGAGCCCGGCGAGCGCGGCTACGCCTACGGCCGCCTTCTTGCCGAACTCGCTCGCCTCGACCTTCGCCCGGTCGACGAACTCGTCAACCTTCCGAGCGAGCTCTTCCCTCGTCTTCTCTATCTCGTCTACTGTTTGCCGAGCGTCTTCGCCCATTCGACATCTTCCTTGATCGTCTTTTTGGTCATGTCTGCGTTGATAGGGGTCGCAAGCTTACGCTTCGCGACGAGTGCCGCTACCAGGGCGAAGATCCCGAGCACCCCTACCGTCACGAGGTCGGATACCCAGGTCCACAGGAAGGTATCCAAACCGTCCCGTAGCGCCAGCAACAAGAAGATCAACATGAAGAAGCCCATCACCGCGACCACGGCGAGGATCGCCGCCCCCTTGGCCTTGGTTGCGACGGACGCCCCGAGCTCTTGCTTCGCAAGCTCGATCTCCTTGCGGATGAGCGTAGAGATGTCCTCGGTGATCTCCTTCATGAGTTGTCCGGCCGACCGTCCTTCGGTCCGGCCGTTCTCGCGGTACCAATCTTGTTCCGATGGTCGATCCGACACGGTCCCTCCTTATCGACTGCCCGATGTTGATTCTCTCGTGATCCTTCGCTCGGCGAGGACCCGGTTCAACTCGGCCGCAAGAAGGATGATCTGCGACACCAGGTACGACGCGACGAGCAATCCCGCTGCAGCTGCGAACAAGCCGAAGGTCGCATTGCGGCCTTCTCCGCCTCCAGACATCAGCTCTGCACCGATAACCTTCAGGACCTCGAAGACCAGTGCCCCGGCCACCGCACCCGGCAGCACCTCCCGCCACGAAGTGCTCGTAGCAGGCAGGATCCTGAATGCCGTGGCGAAGATGGCGACGCTCGACGCCACGCCCAGGGCATACCCACCGATCGAGGCAATGATGCCCCCTATCCCACCCAGGGGGCCGGTCACGTACCCGGCCACCGAGGTCGCTGCGACGGAAAGGATCGCTCCGGCCCCGAGCACGGCCAGCAGCAGCAGCGACCGGAGACGCTTCTTCAGGAAGTTGGGCTCCTGAACGACCTTATTGAACACGTTCAGGGCGTGTTCCAGAGCCACGATCGCGCCCGATCCCGAATAGAGCGCCAGGACGAAGCCGGTGACTGCAAGACCCTGACGATTGTCCTCGATGGTCTTGAAGCCGTCGGGACTCAAGGCGTCCTCCAGCAGAGGAACCGCCTTCACTCCGTCCTTGAAGATCCGCGTCTGGGTGCTCTCGTCGAGGGCGAGGTATCCGAGGATCGACGTGGCGAACAGCAGCAGCGGGAAGATCGAGAAGAAGATGTAGTAGCTGAGTCCGGCTGCGTAGAAGCCTCCATCGTCCTCGGAGAACCGTTTGCCGGTCGTCATCCCGATATCGAACCAGGGCCATCGCACCCGGGCGCGCTCGATCTGCAGCTTGGCCTGCGTCACCAGCCTCGGCGCCACGGATCAGCCCCCTCGGGAGGTGAGAGAAAACGGACGTGGCGAGAGGGGGAGCGAGCCGGCGTTCAGCCGACGCGGGCGACTTTGTTGGCCTTGAGGCACTTGGTGCACACGTTCTGGCGCTTCGGCGCACCTTTGACCATGACCCGGAGACGCTGGATGTTCGGATTCCAGCGGCGGCGCGAGCGCCGGTGTGAGTGCGAGATGTTGTTCCCGAACCCGGGTGTTTTTCCGCAGATGTCGCATACAGATGACATAAGGCTCGCAAGGCTACCAAATGCAGGTCGGCATACTGGACCCGCACTAGTCTCGGGCGATGGCTGAGGTGGTCGCCGCGCCGCCGCGCGGGCTCGAGTTGTTCGCCCCCCACGGGAGGGTCAAACGCCTCGTGACCACCGTCAAGCGGGCTGAAGGGCTCGAGAAGCTCGGGATCGAGACGGTCCAGGACCTCCTCCAGCACTATCCGCGCTACCACGTCGATCGGACCCAGGTTCGAACGGTGCGCGACCTGGGCCGGCTGGTGGCCGAGGGCCACGATGGGGAGGTTCAGGTCCTAGCGCGGGTCAGGAAGATGGGTAAGCCCTTCAAGCCCCGGAACGCGCCGCGCAACTCGAAGCGCACGATCCTAAAGGGCGAGATCGAGGACGAGACCGGCGTGATCGGGGTGACGTGGTTCAACCAGACCTGGGTGGCCCGAGCCCTCGCGGCCGGCACCGAAGCGTTCTTTTACGGGAAGCTAGGCCGGTTCGCGGGCAAGCTGCAGATGACCGCTCCCCGCTTCGAGATCGTGCGCTCCGGGCGGGAGCCGTTCAACGTCGGGCGCATCATCCCGATCTACAAGGCGAACGCAGAGCTTTCGAGCGACACCCTTCGCCGCTTGATGTGGGACACGCTCGCCTCCAACGACGGGGTTTTGGATCCGCTGCCCGACGAACTCCGCAAACGCCTCGGGCTCATGACCCGCGGCGACGCCATCAGGGCGATCCACTTCCCCGAGGACAAGAGCGACGTGATGCAAGCGCGTCGCCGGCTCGTCTTCGACGAGGTTTTCACCCTGCAACTCGGCCTCGTCTACCGGAAGAGGAAGCTCGAACGCACAGTGCAGGGCATAGCTCATGCTCCTCCTGCCACGGACTCCCTGCCGGAGTCCTTCGTCGCGGAGCTGCCATTCGAGCCGACCGGCGCCCAGAGGAAGGCCTGTGCCGAGGTCGCGGCCGACATGGCCCAGCCCTACCCGATGCACCGGCTGGTCGAAGGGGAGGTCGGATCGGGAAAGACAGTAGTGGCCCTGTACGCCTGCCTGTCCGCCATCGCCGGTGGTTACCAGGCTGCGTTCATGGCCCCCACGGAGGTCCTTGCCGAGCAGCATCACCTGACCGTGAACGACCTCCTCGATCGCGCGTTCGGCGCCGAGGAGGCGCGGAACCTTTTCGCGCACGTGACACGACGACCGGTGGTGCGGTTGCTGACGGGCTCGACCCCGGCGGCCCGGAGAGAGGAGATCCTCTTTCAAGTAGCGAACGGTGAGGTCGACCTGCTTATCGGGACGCACGCGTTGATCCAGGGAACCGTTGATTTCGTTCGACTTGGGGTGGCGGTCGTTGACGAACAGCATCGCTTCGGGGTTCACCAGCGCAAGAGGCTCAGGGAGAAAGGAGCGGTCGGCGAGCCCGACATCCTGGTGATGACCGCGACTCCGATCCCTCGGACGCTGGCCGTGTCGATCTACGGAGACCTCGACGTATCGATCCTCGATGAGCTGCCTAAGGGCAGGCGCCCCATCCACACATCGCTCGCGGCCGGCGAGGAACCCCGGCAGGCCGCCTACGACTTGATCCGCCAAGAGGTCGCCGCCGGCAGGCAGGCATTCATCGTGTACGCGCTGCGAGACGAATCCGATAAGACGGAATTGCGCAGCGCCAAGAGCGAAGCGACGCGTCTGGCCGCAGACGTCTTCCCGGATCTTGCCGTGGGATTGGTGCATGGGGACATGAAGAGCGACGAGAAAGAGGCGGCGATGAGCGCCGTCCGCTCCGGCGAAACGCAGGTGCTGGTCGCAACCACGGTCATCGAGGTCGGGGTAGATGTGCCGAACGCCACGGTGATGCTGGTAGAGGATGCCGATCGTTTCGGTCTCGCGCAGCTTCACCAGCTACGCGGGCGTATCGGCCGAGGGGAACACGAGTCGTTCTGCATCCTGTCGACGGACGTCGATCTATCGAAGGCCGAAACGGACGCGCCGACGCGGCTGGTGGCCGAGCGCCTGGATGCGCTGGTGGCGACGGGCGACGGGTTCAAGCTCGCCCTCGTCGATCTGAAGCAGCGCGGCGAAGGGCAACTGTTCGGCGCGCGCCAGTCGGGCATGCCCCAGCTGAAGATGACCAGGGTTCTGGAACACCAGACGGAGGTCAAAGCCGCTCGCGATCTCGCGGTCCGGACGCTCGACGAGGACCCCGATTTGCGGGCCTACGAGCACCAGTGGCTCCAGGCCGAGATGCGGGCGCGCTTCCCGGAGGACGCCCTGGACGTCGTCCAGTCCGGCTAGATCGCCCCGTGGCTCGGGCGCCGATTGATGCGCGAGCTTGCTTCAAGTTAACTTGAGGGGACCCGCCCATCATGGCTCGGGCACCACTACCTCAATCGGGGAAGCACACATGAGAGTTATCGCAGGCACAGCGAAGGGGCATCGGCTGAAGTCGCCCACCACGGGCACCCGACCGATGGCCGACCGCATGAAGGAGGCTCTCTTCTCCGCTCTCGGAGAAACCGAGGGTTTCCGTGTGCTGGATCTTTATGCGGGCTCGGGGTCGCTCGGGATCGAAGCGCTGTCGCGTGGTGCCGTAAGTGCGATCTTCGTGGAGACGGCCCGCGATGCGATCGTGAAGCTCGAGGGAAACGTGGAGTCGACGGGGTTCGAAGACCGCTCCGAGATCGCATGGAACGATGTGCGCTCGACCCTCAAGCGGGCCCCCGACGAGCGTATGGATCTGATCTTCGTGGACCCTCCCTACTCCATGTCGGCGTCGGACGTGAGAACCGATCTCGAGTTGATAGTCATGGAGGGCTGGCTTGCCGATAACGGGCGCGTCGTGCTACAGCGTCCCGGGAAGGAAACTCGGCTGGCCCCACTCGGGCTGGAGGTGTGCTGGGAACGGGATTACGGTCAATCGGCGCTCTACATCTTCTGCCACGAAGAAGAAGAGAGCTGATGGCCAAGGCCTTGTGCCCCGGCTCCTTCGATCCCCCCACGAACGGACACATCGACGTGATCGAGCGCGGGGCGCGCTACTTCGACGAAGTGGTCGTAGCGGTGATCGCCAACCCTTCTAAGCGGCCCATGTTCACGCTGGAGGAGCGGGAGTCGATGTTGGCGGACGCGCTCGCCCACGTCGACAACGCAGACATCCAGTCCTTCGATGGGCTGCTGGTGGACTTCGCCCGAGAACGAGGCGTGAGCTTGATCATCAAGGGTCTGCGCGCCGTGTCGGACTTCGAGTACGAGCTACAGATGGCGCAGATGAACGCGGCCCTCTCGCCGGGGCTCGATACCTTCTTCGTAAACGCCAAGCCAGCATGGGCGTTTTTGTCTTCGAGCCTCGTGAAGGAAGTGGCGCGCTACGGTGGTTCAACCGACGGTCTCGTCCCGCCCGGCGTTTCGAAGGCCCTGGAGGAGCACGCCGGGCGGTGATCCACTCGTGGCGGGGCTCCGAGCTCACGGGTTAGAGTGGGAATTCCCTGGTCGGGCGGCGGCGGACGCCGCCGGTACGCGTCGTAGAACACGGTGTGGCGAACTGGCGAGCAGGTGTTGGCGAAGAGGAGTGAACCCATGGATCTCATCGAACGGATCGACGAGCTGCAGGTGCTCATCGAGGAGGCTAAGTCGGTTCCGTTCTCCTCGAGCGCGGTCGTCGACAGGGATGAATTCCTCGAGCTTCTGGCCCAGCTGAAGCAGGTTGTGCCGGACGAGATCAGGCAGGCTCGTTGGATGAGCCGCGATCGCGATGAGCTGCTCGCTCGAGCCCGCAAGGAAGCCGAGAGGATCCTGTCGGAGGCCCGCGAGCAGCGGGATCGCCTCCTCTCGCGTACCGAGATCGTCCACACCGCCGAGCGCCAGGCCGAGACTCTGGTCGACGAGGCCAAGGAACAAGGCGCCAAGATGCGGCTCGAGGCCGAGGACTACATCGATCAGAAGCTGGCGGCATTCGAGATCCTGCTCAACAAGACCATAGGAACCGTGACGCGGGGGCGTCAGCAGCTACAGGGGCAGACCCCCACGACCACCCATCAGGTCGAGATACCCGAGTCGCCCGACGGGCCGTTCGACGCCGCCGAGGTGGGGGAACCGGCCCTCTAGCGCCTGCCAAATACTGGGAAAAGTGGTCCCTCTGGTATCATCGCAGGCCGGAACGGAGCCACTTCAGCGTGGGTTCGCCGGCAACATCTCTATCGGACTGGACTGCGCGCGTGTCACAACTAACTCATTCGGTGGCCGAGATCCTCGGCCGGCCGGGCGAATACCGGGATCTCAGCGTGCGTGGCAGCCTCGCCGGCGTACGGACCCCCCTCGCGCGGGTGGACGGGGCTCCCGTCACCGCCGATCTCCGCGCCGAGAGCGTGGTCGAAGGCATCCTTGTCACCGGCTCGGTCGACGCGACGGCCGTGCTCGAATGCGCTCGCTGCCTTACCGACTTCGAGGCGGCGGTGCCCCTCGAACGCGTCTGCGAGCTCTTCCTGGCGCCCGGACACGAGGCGCCCCCGGAGGAGGACGCCTACGAGATCTCGGGCCTCGAGATCGACCTCGAGCCCCTCCTGCGTGATGAGTTGCTGCTCGCTCTGCCGCTGAACCCCCTGTGCGCAATGGAGTGCCGGGGGCTGTGCCCGCAATGTGGACAGAATCTCAATGAAGGAAGCTGTGACTGCACCGAGGACGATTCGGATCCTCGCTGGGCTGCTCTTGCGGGCATCCGCGAGCAGCTCGAGAAAACTCAAGGATAAGGAGGCGACGATGGCCGTCCCGAAGCGACGTAAGACGAGATCGAAAGCCAGGATGCGACGCGCCCACTGGCGGGTGGAGGCTCCCACCTATGCCGCGTGTCCTCAGTGCCGGCAAGCCAAGATGCCTCATCGGGTTTGTTCGAACTGCGGCTACTACTCGGGGCGCCAGGTTGTCGAGACCGAGTAGCGATCCCGGCTTGCTGCAAGCCCTTGGGATACCGGCGAGACCGGGGTCCCTGGCCGAGCTCGCCCTCACCCATCGGTCCTTCGCCTTCGAGCAACCCGAGACCACTCCGCACAACGAGCGGCTTGAATTCCTTGGCGACGCCGTCCTCCAGGGGATAGTCACGGAATTCATCTACCGGAGCTATCCCGAGTTGCCCGAAGGCGAGATGGCGCGTCTGCGCGCCTCGGTCGTCGAGAAGAGGACGCTCGCCGTCGTCGCTCGTGACATCGGTCTAGGTCACCACCTTCGGTTGGGCAAGGGCGAGGAGGCATCCGGGGGTCGCGACAAGTCGTCCTTGCTGGCCGACACTCTCGAAGCGCTGATCGGCGCCGCCTTCATCGAGGGGGACGGCCGCTACCTGGCCGAGGTCCTCGTCCCGGTCTTCGCCGAGCTGATCGAAGAAGTCGTGGCCGCCGGAGGGGGCCAGGACCCCAAGGGCGCCCTGCAAGAGAAGGTTGCGCGCGACCTCGGCCTCCGTCCCAGTTACCGGGTCTCGTCCGCGGGCCCCGACCACGACAAACGCTTCACGGCCGAAGTGCTAGTGGACGGCGAGGTGGTGGGCGAAGGGGTGGGGCGGAGCAAGAAGGAAGCCGAGCTGCACGCCGCGCGCGAGGCGCTCGGCGGATGGAGCGCACCCGTTCTGCCGGTCGGAGGGAAGCGGAGTGCCTGAGCTCCCCGAGATCGAGATCATCCGGCGCGACCTCGAGAAAGAGGTTGTCGGCCGACGTATCAAGGATGTCGAGGTTCGAACCGGCAGGAACGCAATGAAGATCATCAAACGCCACGGCCGCCGCAAGGAGTTCCAAGACCTTCTTACCGGCGCAAAGGTGGAGTCCATCGATCGTCACGGCAAGTGGATCCTCTTGGAGCTCGACAACGATCGGGTGGCCGTGATCGACCTCGGCGAGTCTGGGATCCTCGTGAAGACGAGCGCCTCGGACGCCATCGTGTCCCACACCCACATAGTCATCGGCTTCACGATCGGTGGACAGTTGCGGATCGTCGATCCCAAACTGTCGGGCGAGATCTTCGTGACGACACCCGAAGACCTGAAGGGGATGGATGAGTACCAGGGGTTCCTGATCGATCCTCTCGAAACTCCGCTGGCGTGGCAGCGATTCTCGGCCATGCTCGAGGATCGCAAGGAAGCCATGAAGAGATTGCTGGCCGACCAGAACTTCGTCGTTGGACTCGGCGACCTGTACTCGGATGAGATCTTGTTTGCATCGGGACTGCGATACGACCGCCCTTCGAACGAGCTGTCGTCCCAGGATGTCCGGCGGCTGTACCGCTCGTTGATGGAAACGCTTCAGGACGCGGTCAAAGCGCGCGGCACTTCATTGAACGATACGCAATTCACCGATCTCGGAGGTGTTTCCGGGCAGTACCAATCGGAACTGAAGGTTTTCAAACGCGAGGGAGAATCGTGTCGCCGTTGCAGGTCGTCGATCGTCAAGGAAAGTTTCGACGGCAAGGACACGTATTTCTGTCCGCAATGCCAGTCGTGAGCTACCGGTCAACGAGGAGGATGACAGTTGGAAGATAAGACCCGAGTACACGTCTTCGTGGCCGGGGACCTCGATGGCGCGGAGTTTCGCGATGCGGTCGGGGCGAAGGCCCAAGAATTGGGTGTCACCGGTTGGGTGCGGCTCCTATCCGACGGCAGGATCGAGGCGGTGCTCGAGGGCACCCGCGACGATGTCTACCGCGTGGTGGGCTTGTGCCGTTCCGGCCCCAACGGGGCCAAGGTCGACGGGGTGCAGGTCGACCGCGAACCGCCCAAGAACGAAAAAGCATTCAAGGTCAAATAGCCGACGCATCATCGACGACGACGCTCGTACCCCCGGGCCCGCAACCCCAAAATGCGGCCTCGTCGGAGGGGCCTTGTGTAGCCTGACGCGATGTTCGTAAGGTCCTTGCGGTTGGCGGGTTTCAAGTCGTTCGCCGATCCCACGATCCTGGAGTTCCAGCCAGGAGTGAACGTCATCGTCGGGCCCAACGGCTCGGGGAAGTCCAACATCGCGGATGCTCTTTCTTGGGTCTTGGGTTCCCAGGCCCCGGCCAGCCTCCGCGGTGGGTCGATGGAGGATGTGATCTTCGCGGGCTCTGAGGCCCGCCCGCGCCTAGGCGTCGCCGAGGTGGAGCTGACGCTGGACAACTCCTCCGGGGTCCTGCCACTGGACCTTGCCGAGGTGACGATCAGTCGCTTCACCGACCGGAGCGGCCTATCCGAGTACCGGATCAACGGGGCCGGATGCCGTCTGCTCGACATAACGGAACTGTTGTCGGACACGGGCGTCGGACGCAGCCTCCACACCCTCGTCGGTCAGGGGCAACTCGATCAGGTCTTGCAAGCGCGCCCCGAGGACAGGCGGACCTTCATCGAGGAAGCGGCGCAGATCGGTAAGTACCGGCGCCGCAAGGATCGGGCCCTGCGCAAGATCGAACGCGTCGACGACAACCTGGTGCGACTGAACGACGTGTTGTCGGAGCTCCGTCGTTCGATCCGGCCCCTCAAACGTCAAGCCGGCGCAGCATCGCAGTACTCGGAACTGATGAACGAGTTCGTTGAGGTGAAGCAGCGTCTCGCGGCAACGGAGATCCAGAGGCTCGCACTTCACGAAGCGGAGCTCGACCTCGAGGGCGCTACGCAACGCGGAGAGTTGCTCGCGGACGAGCTGGCCAGCATCCGTGCGCGATTGGGCTCGGCCCTCGAAAGCCGTGCCGCCTTGGGCCACGCGGCCGAAGCGTCACAGGACGTCGCCCACCGCCTAGGGCGTGCGACCGATCGGCTCGCGGGGTTGGGCCGGCTGGCGCAGGAGCGGGCTGCTCGCATCCGCGCTCGTCTCGCCGCCGAGACCGAAGAGGGATATCGCGAGCGCATCCTCCTTCTGGAGCGCGACGCCCGGCGATGGACCGCGGAGACTGAGGCCTTGGAAAAGGCCCGTGCGCAGGCTGCGGAACGCCGTGCCGCCGCGGCAGCTCTGGCAACGCGGGCACGCACGGCCCTGGCGGAGGCGGATGCGGCCTTGGGGGCCGCCAGGACGCGCGAGATCGAAGCCGCTCAGACGCTGGTCCGGGCGGAGGGGGCTGAAGCAGCGGGGCGCGCGACGATCGGATCGATAGAGGCGCGCGTTGATTCGGTGGTCGAACGTCGGGCTGTGGCCGAGCACGCGCTCACTCAGCATGGGGCCGCGATCTCGAGTGCCGAGCGTGAAGTGGCCGAGCTCGAACGCGAGTTGGATAGCGTGACCGAGGCAGCGGCGGGTGCGGAGGCGCGTCTCGAGGAAGAGCGTATGCGAGCGGAGGCTCTACGGGGGCACTCGAACTCAACGCACGCAGGTCAGGCGGCGGCGCGAGCGCGCGTAGAGGCACTGGATGAAGTTGCAGCTCTGCTCTTCGATCGTCCCGAGATCGTCGCGTTGCTGGCCGGCCTTCGCTCCGAGGCTCGACGTGCGCTCGAGACGGCGGCCCTGAGTGACGAAGAGGCGCGGCGCGTTCTCAAGGAGGCCGAGGCCGCCATCGAGACCCACTGGCAAGCGGTCGCGCGCCTCGACGCTGAGCTTCACAGGTTGGACGCTCTGGCCTCCGGTGCCGCCGAGAGGCTGGGTGGTCTCCGACGCAACCATGACAAGAAGGAGATCGAGATAGCGGCTTTGAGCGACGAGCTCGCCCGAGGACGCGACGCACTGGCGTCCGCGGAGCGTGCAGCGGTCGAGGAGCGGGCTGCGCTTCCGGCCATCCAGGCCGCGCGCCATGAAGCCCGTTCCGAGCGTGAGCGAGCGGAACGGGTCGTTGCCGAGGCGCGGGCAGGCGAAGAGCGGGTGATGGTTGCCTCCAATGCAGCCGAGATCGAGGAGCGCGGAGCCGAGGAGCGGGCTCTCGGCGCCCGGCTCAGGTTCGAGGAGGCGGAGGCCGGGATGGCTGACGCCCAGCGCGCTCTCGAGGGCCTGGCGGAACTGCGCTCGAGCTTGCAGGCGGCTTGCTCGAGGGCGGAGGTCCTGGCCGAAACCGCCGCGGTGACCGCGATCCGAGGGCGAGTGTGGTCGAGCCACGCAGAGGAGGCCGCGGCCACAGCTCGCCGGCGCGCCCGAGAAGCGGATGAAGCTCTCTCCGAGATGCGTGAGCGCGAACGCCATCTCGAGAAGCACCTGGCCAGCGCCACGACGCGCCGGAATGAGGTGGCGGTCAAGGGCGCCGAGATGCGCGCACGGGCCGAAGCGCTAGGCGAGCGAGCGATGGAGGAGTGGGGGCTATCCCATTCGGACCTCATGAGCGCCGAACCGCTCGATGAGGCCGTCGAATCCGAGGCTCTCGAGCGGATGGGTGAGCTCGAACGACAGATGAAACGGCTGGGTCCCGTCAACCCGAACGCCGCCACGGAGTATGCGGAAGTCTCCGAGCGCGAGACCTTCCTCGTCGACCAGATCGGCGACCTGAGGTCGTCGAAGCGAGACCTTATGAAGATCGTTCACGATGTCGACGACACGATCGTCTCCGTTTTCGAGACGGCGTACGACGATGTCGCACGAGAGTTCGAATCGGTCGTCGAACGACTGTTCCCCGGCGGTGCCGGGAGATTGAGTTTGAGCGATCCGGACGATCTCTTGAGCAGCGGTATCGAGATCGAGGCTCGCCCCCCCGGGAAGAACGTTAAAAAGCTGTCTCTGTTGTCTGGAGGCGAGAGATCCCTCGTCGCGCTCGCGTTCCTGTTCGCCATCTTCAGGGCCCGACCGTCTCCGTTCTATCTGTTGGACGAGGTCGAGGCCGCATTGGACGACATCAACCTCCAGCGCTTCCTCGGTCTCGTGGGCGAGCTCGAGGAGCGCGCCCAGATCCTCGTCGTCACTCACCAGAAGCGAACCATGGAGGCGGCGGACGTGCTCTATGGGGTCTCGATGGCGCGCGACGGCGTCTCGCTGGTGGTAGCCAAGAAGATGAACTGGGATGATTCGCCGCTGGATCGAGCCATCGGTGTGGATCGCGTGGTCGACCTGTCCGAAAGCGGCACTTCTGGCGTCGTTTAGCCTAGGTGCATGCCTGAAGGGATCATTCCTGAACTCCTGATCGTCCTTGCGCTGGTCCTTGTTATCGCCGGCGTGGTCGTGGCGACCAGACGCCGTCCCAAGCGGGAAGGGGTCGCGACCAAGGAGGACCTCCAGGCGGTCGAGTCCGCCGTCGAGACGAAGGCCGAGCCGGAGCGCCCCTCACAGGAGGTGGTCGAGGCCCCCACCTCGATCACCGCGGAGCCCGCTGCGCGCCCAACCCTCAGGGAGAGGCTCGGGAAGAGCCGAAAGTTCTTGGGCGATCGCCTCACCGATGCATTCCGTGGAGCACCCGATGACGACACCTGGGACGAGGTCGAAGCAGCTTTGATACAAGCCGATGTCGGCGTCGGGGCCGCGACGAAGATCGTGGAGGACCTGCGCAGCAAGGCGCGCGAGCGGAAGGTGGCGGAGGCCGGAGAAGTGCGGTCGTTGCTGGGCGAGCAACTGGTCGAGCTGTTCGAGACCGACAGGGATCGAGCCTTGAGCTTCGCCTCCGACGGCCCCACGGTGTGGCTCGTCGTAGGAGTGAACGGCACGGGCAAGACGACGACGATCGGCAAGCTGGCGCGCGATCTGTCGGAGCGGGGTCGCTCCGTAGCCCTGGCCGCGGCCGACACCTTCCGGGCTGCCGCCGACGAGCAACTCGGCATCTGGGCCGAGCGCACCGGCGCCGTGCTGATCAAGCATCAACCGGGGGCCGACCCGGGTGCGGTTGCCTACGACGCTCTCCAGCACGTGCGCGCGAAGGGGGTAGATGTGCTGATCGTTGACACCGCGGGCCGGCTGCATACCAAGACGCCTCTCATGGACGAGCTGGGCAAAGTGCGGCGGGTCATCGAGAAGGAGAGTCGCGTCCAGGAGTCTCTTCTCGTGATCGATGCGACCGGCGGTCAGAACGGTCTCGTGCAAGCGCGCGAGTTCGCCGAGGCGACCGGAGTGACGGGGGTCGTTCTCACGAAGCTCGATGGCACTGCGAAGGGCGGGATAGCGCTGGCGATCGAGACCGAACTGGGCATCCCCATCAAGCTGATCGGCGTTGGCGAGGGACTCGAGGACCTCGAGCCGTTCGATCCCAAGACCTACGTCGACGCCCTGCTCACCTAAGGTGCCAGCATGTTCGACACCCTGACCGGCCGGCTCGACGACATCTTCACTCGTCTCCGCGGGCGTGGCCGCCTGAATGAGAAACAGGTCGACGAGGTCCTGCGCGAGATCCGACTCGCCCTGCTCGAGGCCGACGTCTCGCTCAAGGTCGTCAAGGCATTCGTGAAGGACGTGAAGGAGCGGGCCGAGGGGGCCGAGATCCACAAGAGCCTCACTCCGGCGCAACAGGTGATCAAGTTGGTGAGCGCCGCTCTGATCGACGTTCTGGGTCATGAAGCGGTGGGCCTCGAGCACTCATCGCGTCCGCCGCGCGTTCTTCTCATCGCCGGACTGCAAGGCTCCGGAAAGACCACCGCGGCGGCCAAGCTCGCCAGACTCATGAAGAGCGAGGGTCGTCGTCCACTGCTGGCCGCATGCGACCTGAGGCGACCCGCCGCCGTGAGGCAGCTTCAGCTGTTGGGGGAGCAGGTTGGTGTGCCGGTCTACGCGGAGAAGGGCACTCCCGATCCCGTGACGGTGGCCGGCAACGCCCTGACTCACTCGCGTGAGGAGGGTTTCTCGGACCTCATCGTGGACACCGCCGGTCGGATGCACGTGGACGAAGAACTGATGGCCGAGCTCGGCAGCGTGGCCAAGAAGGTGGATCCCACCGAGATCCTGCTGGTGTGCGACGCGATGACCGGTCAGGACGCCGTCAACGTCGCGGAATCTTTCATGGACGAGGTCGACGTCACCGGGGTGATCCTTACCAAGCTCGACGGCGACGCGCGCGGAGGAGCTGCGCTCTCGATGGCTTACGTCACGGGACGCCCGATCAAGTTCGCCGGAGTGGGCGAGAAGCTCTCGGACCTCGAACCTTTCCACCCCGACCGGATGGTGTCTCGCATCCTCGGGATGGGTGACGTGCTCACGCTGATCGAAAAGGCCGAGAGCGCGTTCGATGAGTCCCAGGCACGGGAGATGGAGGAGAAGCTCCGCAAGGCCCAGTTCACGTTCGACGATTTCCTCAGCCAGCTCCAAGCGCTGCGCAAGATGGGCCCGATGTCGCAGGTCCTCGGCATGATGCCGGGCATGAGCAAGCTCCCCATCGGCGGGGACGAGGTCGAGGCGCAGCTCCCGCGGGTCGAGGCGATCATCCGTTCGATGACCTCACAGGAGCGCAACGATCCGGCGATCATCAAGGGAAGTCGCCGCGCGCGCATCGCACAGGGCTCGGGCACATCCGTTCAAGAGGTCAACAAGCTCGTGAAGCAGTTCGACGAGGTGAAGAAGCTCATGAAGATGATGTCGGGCGGGAAAGGTGGGGGGACGCGCCTCCCTAAGGGGTTGAAGTTACCGCCCGGACTGGGCATCTGACCTGCTAAAATCGCTCGTTCGGGTCGGGCGGCCGTTCGGCCCCGACCTCACGAGACAGATGCCCTGGAGAAAGAGAGAACATGGTCAAGATCAGGCTGAAGCGCGTAGGCAAACGGAAGCAGCCGTCCTACCGCGTGGTGGTGGCGGACTCCCGTAGTCCTCGCGACGGCAGGATCATCGAGGCCATCGGTCATTACCATCCCCGTCAGGACCCCTCCGAGATCGTCATCCAGAACGAGCGGGCGGTGTACTGGCTGGGCCAGGGAGCGCAGCCGTCGGATTCTGTCCGCAAGCTGCTCATGATCTCTGGGGCGTGGAGCGAGTTCACGGGCGAGGCACCCCCCGCGGCTTCGGCAGCTCCGCCCAAGGCCACTCCGGCTGCATCCGTGAAGGCCACTCCGGCCGCGTCGGTCGACGAGGTCGATGACGCCCCGGACGACGCCGAGCCTCCCGTCGAGCTGCCAGAGGCAGAGGACCAGGCGGCCGCCGCGCCCGACGCCGACTCCGAGAGTCGGTAGCGATGTCTCGGGCGATGCTGGAGTACATCACCCCGTGGTTGGTCGATCACCCCGAGGAGATCGAGATCTCGGAGGTGGAAGGGGAACGCGGAGGCATCGTCCTCGAGCTCAGCGTTCACGAGGACGATGTGGGCAAGATCATCGGTAAGCGCGGGAGGATCGTGCGGTCCCTACGCACACTTGCCAAGGCCACCGGCCAGCGGGACAAGCAGAACGTCATGGTCGAGGTGGTCGACTAACCCGGCGACGGGCGGCGATGTGAACGAGGTCCCTGAACGTCTTCTAGCTGCCGAGGTCGGGAAACCCCACGGATTGCGGGGGCACGTGTTCGTCCTGCGCCTCTCGGACGACCCGGCGCGGTTCCAACCGGGAGCGCGCTTGCTGACTGCCGGAGGCAACACGATCACGGTCGTCGACGCGCGACAGCATGGGGATCGGTTCGTAGTCGCGTTCAGCGGTTACGAGACGCGCGAGGCCGCGGAGACCTTACGGGGACCGCTCTACATCGATGCAGCCCAAGCGCGGAGTCTGGACGTCGGCGAGTACTGGGAGCAGGACCTCATCGGGTGCACCGTTTGGACCGTGTCGAACGCCGAGGTAGGTACCGTCGCGCGCGTGATCCCCGGATCTGCCCAGGATCTGCTGGCGCTCGATACTCCGGTCGGGGAGCGTCTCGTTCCATTAGTGAAAGAGATCGTGCTCGAGATCGACATGGAACGACGCCGGGTCATCCTCGACCCGCCCCAGGGACTTCTCGATTGAAGATCGACGTCGTCACTCTGTTCCCGGCCTTCTTCGGATCGCCTCTGCAGGTCAGCCTTCTGGGCAAGGCGATCGGGTCGGGTGCCCTCGAGGTCGCTCTGCACGACCTGAGGCGGTGGGGTCTGGGCAAGCATCGCTCGGTCGACGACGAGCCCTACGGAGGCGGCGCCGGCATGGTGATGAGGCCGGAGCCTCTGTTCGGGGCGATCGAAGATCTCCGTTCGGAGCATTCCACCGTCATCCTGCTGTCACCGCGGGGGAGGCGCCTCGATCAGCCGATGGTCGTCGAGCTGAGCCGCCTGCCACACCTCGTCTTGTTGTGTGGCAGATACGAGGGCGTGGACGAACGCGTGAGCGAGCATGCCGTGGATCTCGAGCTATCCATAGGGGACTACGTGTTGGCCGGAGGAGAGGCGGCGGCCCTCGTCCTGATCGAGACGCTGTCGCGCGTCACTCCAGGGGTCCTCGGTAACGCCGAATCGCTCACCAGGGAGTCGCATTCCGATCGCCTTCTCGAGCATCCGCAGTACACGCGCCCCTCGGATTTCCGAGGATGGGGCGTTCCCGAGGTCCTGCTGTCTGGAAACCACGCCGCCGTGGAGCGATGGCGCAACGAAGAGGCCCGGCGCCTAACGGCCGAACGGCGACCGGACCTGATGGAGTAGTGGCGAGGGATGTGGGTGGAGAACCCGAGCCCGAGGACCCCCGATGGGCCCGAGTCGCCACCGCCGCCCTCGACCGAGGCGAGTCCCTCGCCTTCGCCTTCGCCGACGCCCGAGGGCCCGGCTTCTCCGGGCTCGACCTAGCCGCGCCACGGGGGACGTTCCGGCAGAGGACAATGGTGGCCATGGCTCGACGCACGAGGCTCCAGCGTCCAGAGACCGGCTCCATCCCTTCCGCCCCAGGCGTCTATCTGTTTCGGGACGAGATGGGGCGGGTCATATACGCCGGCAAGGCCAAGGTTCTGAGGAATCGCCTGGCCAACTACTTCACGACGGGTCTTCATCCGCGCACCGACGCGATGGTCGAGGCGGCCGCCGAGGTCGAGTGGATCGTGACCGAGAGCGAAGTCGAGGCGCTGCATCTGGAGCTCAACCTCATCAAGCAACACCGACCCCGCTATAACGTCCGTTACAGGGACGACAAGAGCTATCCCTACCTCGCCATCACGCTCGACGAGGAGTTCCCGAGGGCGCGGGTCATGCGGGGCAACAAGAAGAAGGGTGTGCGCTACTACGGGCCGTTCGCTCACGCATACGCGATCCGCGACACCCTGGATCTCCTGCTGCGCACCTTTCCGATGCGGACCTGTTCGCAAGGAGTGTTCGAACGGTGCAAACGCCGCAACCGACCCTGCCTCCTGTTCGACATCGAACGCTGTGCGGGCCCCTGCGTGGGAGCCGTAACAGCCGAGGAACACCGCGCTGTCGCGCTGGACCTGTGTGACTTCCTCGACGGGAACACGAAGCCGGTCGTCGATCGCCTCGAGGATGCGATGGGAACGGCGTCCTCGCGGCGCGAATACGAAGTGGCGGCGAAGATGCGCGATCAGCTCGATAACGTGCGGAAGGCCATCGCCCGGCAGCAGATGGTGTCGTCCGAACGCGAGGAGCTTGATGTCGTCGGGATGGTCGAGAACGATCTCGAAGCCGCATTCCAGGTCTTCTTCGTGCGGCGGGGGCGAGTCACCGGAAGAAAGGGATTCGTGGTCGACAAGGTCGAGGACCTCCACACGCCGGAGCTCGTGAGTCGCTTCCTGCAGCGGCTCTATATGGAGGGGGATGTTCCGAAAGAGGTCCTCGTCCCGGTCGTGCCGGACGAGCGTGACCTCATCCAGACCTGGCTCTCGAAGACCAGGGGAGCGAAAGTCCGCATCCGCGTACCTCAACGGGGCCAGAAGAGGCAGCTCCTGGAGACCGTGACCAGCAATGCCAAGGAGGCGTTCTCGCAGCACCGGCTGAAGCGGTCGAGTGATTTCGCGGCGCGCACCAAGATGTTGATGCAGCTCCAGGAGGAGTTGGGGCTGCCGGACGCGCCGTTGAGGATCGAGTGCTTCGACATCTCCAACACGGGACAATCGGAGGCCGTCGGCTCGATGGTGGTCTTCGAAGATGGGCTTCCCAAGAGGTCGGACTACAGACGCTTCTCCATCAAGTGGACCAGCGGGCCCGATGACGTAGCGATGATGGCGGAGGTGATCCGTCGGAGATTCAGCAGGCTCGACTCGCCCGACGGCGAGGAGGGATCGAAGCCCCGAAGGTTCGCCTATCCCCCCAATCTGGTTGTGATCGATGGAGGTAAAGGTCAGCTGAACGCTGCCGTCGATGCGATGCACGAGCTCGAGGTCGAGGGCGTTGCGATGGTATCGCTGGCCAAGCGGATGGAAGAGGTGTTCGTACCCGGAACGCCCGACCCGGTCATCATCCCCCGGGGGTCCGAAGCCCTGTATCTGTTACAGCAGATCCGCGATGAAGCTCATCGCTTCGCGCTCGCTTACCATCGGTTGCGCCGAGGCAAGCGGATGACGCAGTCCGCTCTTGACGGGATCCCCGGCCTGGGTGAGGTACGCCGAAAGAACCTGCTGAAACACTTCGGTTCGGTGAAACGGATACGCGAGGCTGGACGCGAGGACATCGAAGCCGTCAAGGGTCTACCCAAGGATGTCGCCGCCGCGGTCCACGAAGCACTCCATCCAGAGCAAGAGAACCACGCAGGTACGACCGGACCCGCCGAGAGAGAGGCGTCGTGAGCACGACCCGTCGCGCGAGAGATGTCGAGGTGATCGTGATCTCCGGACTGTCGGGCGCGGGCCGCTCGGAGGCGGCGAAAGCTCTCGAGGATCTGGGATGGTTCGTCGTCGATAACCTGCCGCCCACCCTGATCAAGACCATGATCTCGCTCGCGCTGGCGCCCGGGAACGACATAGAGCGGGTTGCGGTGGTGATCGACGCCCGTGGGGGCAGGTTCTTCAATGAGGCAATGAACGAGCTGACGAAGTTGCGCAGGGATGTGTGCGATTACCGTCTCGTGTTCCTCGAATCGTCCGACGAGGCTCTGGTCCGCAGGTTCGAGGCCAGCCGGCGGAAGCACCCGCTGGCGCTCGACGACAGAGTGGCCGTGGGCATCCAAAGGGAGCGCGAGGTGATGCGTCCATTCCGCGACGGCGCAGACCTCATCATCGATACTTCGGAGATCTCGGTCCGCACGCTGCGCACCCGGATAGGTTCCTTCTTCGAGGGAGCGCAGGGGCCGGAGGGACTGAAGACGACGGTCATGTCGTTCGGCTACAAGTTCGGGCTTCCGCCTGACGCTGACATCGTCTTCGACGTCCGGTTCCTCCCGAATCCGCACTGGGTCGAGGGTCTGCGGGAGCAAACGGGGCTCGACGATCCCGTGAAGGAGTACGTGCTGGAGCAGGACGGCACCGTGGCCTTCCTCGAGCACGTGAAGACCCTCTTCACGCTGCTCCTGCCGGGTTTCCAACAGGAGGGCCGGCACTACCTCACCGTCGCCGTGGGTTGCACCGGTGGACGACACCGTTCAGTGGTTCTGGCAGGCGAGCTCTGCCGGGCGATCGTGGACAAGGGATTCGCAGCCAAGGTTCTTCACCGCGACGTGGAACGCACTCGCTGAGATGAGGGTCACCGGTGTGGGCGGGGGGCATGGCCTGGCGTCAACGCTGCGCGCCGCTCGGCTGTACGCGGATGAGATCGCAGCGGTGGTGACGGTGGCCGACAACGGGGGATCATCGGGGCGCTTGACGAGGGACCTCGGGATACCCCCACCTGGTGACATCCGGAACTGCCTGGTCGCGCTCGCCGATGAATCTCCGACCACGCGACTCTGGCAACACAGGTTCGAGAGCGGCGCGCTCGCAGGTCACACGGTGGGAAACCTGGTCATCACGGCTCTCGCGGAGATAGAGCCCGACTTCGCCTCCGCGGTGCGGGCCGCGGGCGAGCTCCTCGGGGCGTCGGGGGTCGTCTACCCGGCTACGAGCGATCTGGTCTCTCTCCGCGCTCGCGTCGATGGGGGTGTGGTGCGAGGTCAGGTCGCCGTCGCCGAGACCGAGGCGCCGATACAGGCCGTCTATCTCGAACCCCGGGAACCCAGGGCCCACCCGGGGGCGGTGGGCGCGATCCTCGAGGCGGATCAGGTCATCCTGGGACCCGGTAGCCTGTTCACGAGTCTCATAGCGACGCTCCTCGTGCCCGACCTGCGCCGGGCTCTGATCCACAGCGCGGCGCACCGCGTATTCGTCTGCAATGCGCGTATGCAGGCGGGGGAGACGCAAGGTTTGGGCGCGGCTGCGCACGTCGAAGCTCTCCTGGCTCACCTCGGCCCTTATGCGATCGACTCGGTCGTTCTCCAGTCACCGATGATCGCCGACGAAGGCGTCGCCCCCGAGGCGGCGCCGCTGGTCGCTTTGGGTCTGAAGGTCGTGGAAGCGGATGTCGCGGCTCCCGATGGCACTCACGACCCGGTGAAGTTGGCGCGCGTGCTGGGATCGCTGAGCTAAAGCCGAACCGACGACCCCGCTAGGATGGCCGGACAAATCACATCGAATGCTGCGCCACAGGAAGGGGAATCCAATGGCCACCCGGATAGGCATCAACGGTTTCGGACGGATCGGACGCAACTTCTTTCGCGCCGCTCGAGCGAAAAGTAGTGACCTCGAGATCGTCGCGATCAACGACCTTACCGATCCCTCGGTCCTCGCCCACCTCCTCAAGTACGACTCGGTTTTCGGCCGCTTCGACGAGGAGGTGAAGGTCACGGACGGGGGGTTCTCATCGGGAGGCACGGAAGTGAAGGTGCTCTCGGAGAAGGACCCTGCGGCGCTTCCGTGGGGCGATCTCGGGGCCCAGGTCGTCATCGAATCGACGGGGCTGTTCACGAAGCGCGAGGCGGCAGCTAAGCATATCGAGGGCGGAGCAAAGAAGGTCATCATCTCAGCCCCCGCGAAGGAAGAAGACATCACCATCGTGATGGGTGTGAACCACGAGGATTTTGACCCGTCGAAGCACGACGTCATCTCGAACGCTTCATGTACGACTAACTGCGTCGTCCCCCTGGCGAAGGTTCTGGAGGACAACTGGGGGATCGAATCGGGTTTCATGACGACCTGTCACGCGTACACGAACGACCAGAGCGTGCAGGACCTGGCCCGTGATGATCTGCGGAGGGCGCGCGCTGCTGCGATCAACATCATCCCCACGACCACGGGGGCGGCCAAAGCCGCCTCCCTCGCGCTGCCGGCCCTGAAGGGACGACTCGATGGTCTTGCCCTGAGGGTGCCTGTAGCGGACGGGTCTATCACCGACCTCGTGTGCGTTCTCGGATCGGAGACGACCAAAGAAGAGATAAACACCGCTTACCGCGAAGCCGCCCAGGCGACGGGGATGAAGGGCATCCTCAAGTACACGGAGGACCCTCTCGTATCGAGCGACATCGTCGGTGACGCACATTCCTGCATCGTGGACGGGCAGTCGACCATGGCGAAGGGCAGCCTGGTCAAGGTGCTGGGTTGGTACGACAACGAGTGGGGCTATTCGAATCGCCTGGTCGATCTAGCCGAGTTGGTGGCGAGCAGGCTCTAGAGGGTGGCTTCCGAAGATCATCCTCTGCCCACACTCGACGATCTAGAGGTGAGGGGAAAGCGCGTCCTCGTTCGGTGCGATCTGAACGTGCCGTTGAAAGACGGAGAGATTGGCGACGACCTCCGGATCCGCGCATCCATCCCGACTCTCCGAGAGCTGCTCGATCGCGGTGGACGGGTGGCAGTGTGCTCACATCTGGGGCGACCTAAGGGGCAAGTGGTGGAGGAGCTGCGACTGGCCCCCGTCGGTGCGCGACTGGGCGAGCTACTCGGGCTCGAGGTGGAAGCCCTCGATCAGGTTGTCGGAGATAGCGCGACCCGAGCTTGCGCTTCCGAAGCGGCCGTCGTGCTGCTCGAGAATCTCAGGTTCGATCCCGGAGAGGAGCGTAACGACGCCGACTTCGCCGGCGCGCTGGCCGCTTTGGCGGACGAGTACGTGAACGATGCCTTCGGTTCTTCCCACCGCGCCCACGCATCGGTCGTCGGGGTGGCAGGACTGCTTCCCTCGGCGGGAGGTTTGCTGCTCGGCGAGGAGGTAACCAAGCTGGAGCGGCTGCTGCACGAACCCGAGGGTCCCTTCGTGGCGGTTCTTGGGGGTGCAAAGGTCTCGGACAAGGTGGGGGTGATCGACAACTTCCTGGACCGGTGCGATGCCATCTGCATCGGCGGTGCCATGGCGTTCACTCTGCTCGTGGCCCGGGGCCGGGATGTCGGGCGTTCACTCGTCGAAGAGGGCGGCGTCGAAGAGGTGAGGAGCGTGTTGAAGCGGGCCGATCGCGCCGGGATCGATATCCATCTCCCGACGGACGTGGTCGCGGCGGACGCTCCCGAAGAAGGAGCGGCACACGAGACGGTTCCGTTGTCCGCCATCGGGGATCGGTTGGGTGTCGACATCGGTCCGGAAACCGCGACGCGATTCGGTGAGGTGATCCGAAGCGCTCGCACGGTTCTGTGGAACGGGCCGATGGGGATCTTCGAGATCGAGGATTACTCCGACGGGACCAAGCAGGTAGCCGAAGCGATGGCCGAGGCAACCCGGATGGGTGCCTATACGGTGGCGGGGGGAGGCGATTCCGCAGCGGCCTTGCGACAACTGGGGCTGGAAGATGCGGTGTCGCATCTCTCGACCGGCGGCGGTGCTTCTTTGGAACTTCTGGAGGGGCTGGACCTTCCGGGGATCGCCGTTCTACGCAAACGACCATGGGAGCCGACATGAGAACGCCGCTCATCGCGGGCAACTGGAAGATGAACAAGACGCACTTCGAAGCGATCAAGCTGATCCAGCAACTTGGATACGAGCTCGCCGAGCACGATTTCGGCACGGTCGAGGTAGCCGTCTGCCCACCCTTCACCTCGATGAGAACCGCCCAGACTCTTATCGAAGACGACAGACTGTCGTTCGCTCTCGGGGCGCAGGACATGCACTACGAGAAGGAGGGCGCGTTCACGGGCGCGGTGAGTGCCGAGATGCTGAAGGCCTTACGAGTGCGATACGTGATACTCGGCCATTCCGAGCGACGCGAGGTCTTCGGCGAGTCCGATGAGGATGTCAATAAGAAGGTGCGCGCGGCGTTCGGCAGCGAGCTGACGCCGATCATGTGTTGTGGTGAGACGGATTCCGAGAGAGAAGCAGGGAGGACGGACACCAAGGTCGAGCGGCAGGTGCGCGAAGGACTGAAGAGCGTGTCGCCCGCCCAGGCCCGCTCGATCGTCATCGCGTACGAACCCATCTGGGCTATCGGTACCGGGAAGACGGCGACGCCCGATGACGCACAGTCGACCATAGGTCACATCCGCTCGGTCCTTGGGAGCGTGTTCGACGGCGATGTAGCGGGTTCCATCCGGATCCTCTACGGAGGGAGCGTCAAGTCCGGCAACGCCGGCCAGCTCATCGCGCAAGCGGATGTGGATGGTGCGCTGGTCGGCGGCGCCTCTCTCGATGCCGGAGAGTTCGCGGCGATCGTGAAGGCGATCAAGTAGGCGAAGGGGCACATGTGAAACAGATCCTGTACGTCATCCTCGACGGCCTCGGCGATGATCCGCTCGACGAGCTGGGGGGAGCCACGCCGTTGGAGGTGGCTCGAACCCCTCACCTCGACCGGCTGGCGGCGTCCGGGCGGAACGGCTACGTGACGACCGTCGGCCAGGGCATCGCCCCGGAGTCGGACATAGCGGTCTTCGCGGTCCTCGGCTACGACCCGCACGAGCATCACACCGGACGAGGACCGATCGAGGCCGTGGGGGCGGGGTTGCAGGTGGCGGACGGGGACCTCGCCTACCGCGTCAACTTCGCCACCGTCGAGCGCAACGGCGACGGATGGTCGATCGTCGACCGCAGGGTGGGACGCGATCTGACCTCGGATGAGGCCGCAGCACTCGGGTCCGAGATACAGGACAAGGTACGCGTCGACGGAGCCTCGTTCGACTTCCGGGCGACCGTCGGACACCGCGGAGTGCTGGTGTTGCGGGCGAACGAAGGAACCCTGTCCGCCGACGTCGAGAACTCAGACCCCGCCTACGGCCGTCAGGGAGCTCTCGGAGTGGCGAAGGAGACCTTCGACAACGAGGTCGTGCACGTGACGCCGGTGTCGGGTCACGAGGATGACGGCTCCGCGAAGCTGGCGGCGCGGCTGACGAACGAGTGGCTGCGGGCAGCATACGAGGTGCTGGATGCGTCGGAGACGAACCGTTCCAGGGTCGCGGATGGAAAGATGCCGGGGAACTTCATCCTCACCCGCGATGCCGGCGATCATCTGCCGGACCTCGTCCCTTTCAGGGAGAAGTTCGGCCCCTCGTTCGGCTGCTTCGTCGAGATGCCGGTCGAGCTGGGTATCGCCAAGCTCACGGGTATGGGGGTGGTCGAGGCGCCGACCGGTCTCCCCGCTCGCGATCAGTACGAGGCGTGGTCGAGCCTCGCCCTCGAGGCCCTGGGTGGCTACGACGGCCTCTATATCCACATCAAGGGCCCGGACATCCCCGCTCACGACGGGGACCACGAGGGCAAGATCGAGAGCATCGAGCGTATCGACGAGAGCTTCTTCGGGCCGCTCTTGCAGTCGCTCGACGTGACAAGGGTCCTGGTGGCGGTTACCGCAGACCACTCGACGAGCTGCTCCCGCAAGGCCCACACCGACGGACCCGTGCCGCTGCTGATCTCCGGTGGTGGCGTGAGCTCCGACGGGGTCCAGACCTACGGAGAACGGGCGTCTCAGGATGGCGCCCTCGGCCATCTCGAGGGCCCCGAGATCATGCCGAACCTCGTAGCACTGGCCCGGGATTGACCTCGAGTTTCCCGATCGGCCCCCTCGAGGGTGGCAAAAGCGTAGGATTCCACCCATCGGATCGACGAAAGAAGGCGCATGACAGCACGTCGTAAGCACACCCTCGCAGAGGTCCTCGGTCCTCTCGAGTCGGAGATCATGGACGTGGTCTGGGACCATGCCGAGGTCACCGTTCGAGACGTCCACGAGTCTCTCACCGCGACCCGACCCATCGCCTACACCACGGTGATGACGACGCTCGGCCGGCTCGCCGAGAAGGGGCTGGTGAAACGCCTCGAGGACCAGCCCGCCCATCGCTACAGACCCCTCGTCTCGCGCGAGCAGTACGCGCGTTCGACGGTGCGGTCGGTGGTCGACTGGTTGGTAGACCGGTTCCCCGACCCCGCGGTGGCTTACCTGGTCGACGCGGTCGAGAAAGAGGACGATCAGGTGGTCGACCGGCTTCGAGAAGCGATCGAGCAACGTAGGGATAAGCCCCCGGGTGACTAGCGCGGCTCCAACCATCCTTGCACTCGAGACCGACTCCGCGTGGGTCGTGATCCTCGCCGTCTCACTCGTGACGACGCCCGCGGTTCTGTTGTTGAGACGGTTGATCGGCCGCCCGGGGGGAGTGGCCTCCGGGTTCCTCCTGACGCTGCCGCTTTTCCTGCCCCTCGTCGCCGCTCTTATCTACGAGCAGGCGGTGCTCCCCGAGGTGGCGGTCCTGCAGCCCGTGACGGGGGCCTTTCAGGGCGGCACCGACAACCTCCTTCATCTCCTACTGGTATCCGACGGCGGAGGCCGGTTGGTCACCCCCTACGTGCTCACGGGATCGGCCGGGCCCTGGTTGCTCATCATCGGGCTCAGCGTCGTTTCGTTCATGCTCTTGAGGCGGATGCTCGGGCTCCTCTTGATGCGCCGCATGGTCTCGCGCTGCCGCCCGCTGGGCGAGTCGGATCGGGCGGACGAGGTCCGTGAGACCGTCACCCACCTCACGTACAGCGCGCATCTCAAGCGGATCCCCGATGTGCTGATCCTTCCGCCGGGCATCCCCGGAGCTTTCGTGGTGGGCTCAGGTGGAGGCAGGATCCTCATCGGAGAGGATCTGTTACGCGAGCTCGACACCCAGGAGCTCGCGGCGATCCTGGGACACGAGGTCGCGCACCTCGAGGCACGTGACGTGCAGGTCGTCTTCGCCGCCGGTCTCCTGAGAGATCTCGTGGCGTGGAACCCGATCGCCCATCTCGCGTTCCGCCGTCTCACGAGCGACCGGGAGTTGGAGGCGGATCGCCGGGCCGTGGCGATGACCGGCGACCCACTCGCCCTCGCATCCGGATTGCTCAAAGCGTTCGGACTGCTCAAGGGGGTCCGGCGACTCGAGTATCGAGCGGCGCTGTCCTTCCTGCGCCCTGGGGGACGAGTGACGAGGAGGGTGTCCCGGCTCATCGCTCTAGCGGACGGTCCCCCGACTCGCACCACCTCCATCAACTGGGTGCCGTACGTGGTCGCCGCGTGCCTGGTGGCCGGGCTGGGGTTGTTGGCTGCGGAGCGGATGGTGGGGGACCGCCCGGCCGCCATCGCCATCGTCCTTGGATCGCCGGCGGCAGCCGACGGAACCGTGTGGTCGCCGGACGCCGGGCCCAAGAAGATGCTCGGAGCGTCCGGGGCCAGTAAGGCCGAGCGCCGTGGCGGGGGAGCGGACGGCAAGGGGGCGGAGGCCAAGCGATCACGGGCGAAGGGACCTGGGGATCGCACCTCGGGTGCCTACGTCGTCAGGGCGAGGGACCTGGCGCGCTGGAGCAAGTCCATCACCGCTCTCGCTCGCCGGCGCGGGGTTCCACTGCAGCAGGACTGGAGCGCCGTGCCGGTCTTCCCGCAGGCGGGTTCGATCGGGGTCTACCGGATGGAGCCCAAGACCCTGTTCGGTGATCCCGCCCCCCGCCAGGCCGAATAGCCCTCCGGCCCGGTAGACTGCACCCCCGGCGCCACCCCAGGCTGGGGTAGCGTGTCCGCCTAGCCCGATCCCAACTCAAGAGGTGTTCCATGACCGTCGCTATCGTCGTCGTCCACGTCATCGTCTCCCTGACGATGATCCTTCTCGTGCTGCTCCACGCGGGCCGCGGCGGAGGTGTCTCCGAGATGTTCGGCGGTGGGATGCAGACCCAGGCGATGGGTTCGACCGTCATGGAGAAGAACCTCGACCGCTTCACGGTGATCGTAGCGATCGTCTTCGCGGGGACGACGATCCTCCTCGCGTTCCAGCTGAAATAGCTGCGGACAAGACCGCTCGCATGCTTGGTCCCGGTAGGGCCCGCCTCGCCGTCCCTCTGCTCGCCGCCCTGCTCCTGATAGCGAGCTGCGATGACCCGAGCAGTCCCTCCGACGCCGCCGAGCCTTCGCCGAGCGCGACCCCCGAGCAGACCCCAACCGGCGGCTCACCGAGCCCCGAGGTAACCACCCCATCTGACGCGGTGTTGCGCGTCGCCGTGCAGGAACCCGCCGTCCTCGACCCGATGCGCGTTCAAGATCCGGCGTCGGTTCTCGTCGTAAGACAGTTGTTCGAGGGGCTGACGCGCTGGGATCAGGAGCAGGGGGAGGTTGTGCCCGCCGCGGCCGAGTCCTGGAGGACTCGCAATGGCGCGACCACCTTCATCTTCAACCTGCGCGAGGGCATGACCTTCCACGATGGGACGCCAGTGACGTCCCAGGATTTCGCGGCTGCCTTCGACCGGATCGCCCAGAAGAGCAGCGCAGCCGACGTCGCGTACACCCTCGAGTTGGTGCGGGGATTCAACGATGTGAACCAATTCGGAACCAGCGATCATCTCGAGGGCATCTCCTCCCCCGACGACAAGACCCTCGTCATAAAGCTCTCGCGGCCGTATCAAGACTTCCCCGCGGTGTTGACGCACCCGGCTCTCGTTCCCATCACCCCTGGAGCCCTGCAGGATCTTGACTCTTTCCTGACGCAACCGGTAGGGAACGGGCCCTTCCAGATGGCGGGTCCGTGGTCGCCGGGCGGGGCGCTCGAGCTCGAGGCCTTCGACGGATTCTACGATCCGCCTTCGCTCGGCGGGATCCTCTTCATCCCGTTCCCGGACGCCGCCGTCTCGTGGCTGCAGTTCCTCGACGACGAGATCGACGTCGCGGAGGTGCCGAGTAGCGAGATCGAGAGCGCGGGCGAGGAGTTCGGAGAAGAGGGCTTCCAACCGCTGCTCGCCGGCTACTACTACGGCGTCAATCTCGACTCCCCGAACTTCTCGGATCGAAGGCTCAGGCTTGCGGTGAATCGGGCCATCGACCGCGAGGTCATCGCGGAAGGCATCTACAAGGGAACGATGGATGCGCCCCGCGGGATCGTCCCGAAGGGGATGCCGGGTTTCAGCTCGGATATCTGCGGCTCACTATGCGATCACTCGCCGTCTTCGGCGCGACGGTTGATCAAGAAGCTCCCGAAGCGGGAGCGGACCGTGTCCATCGACTTCACGAAGGGCGACCCGCATGACACCATCGCGCGCAACGTGCAGAAGGATCTGAAAGCGGTGGGCCTGACCGCGAAGGTCCAGGGTCATGGCTTCAACAAGTTCCTCGAGCTGCTCCGGTCCGGGGATTCCTCGCTGTACCGGCTCGGGTGGATCGCGGAGTATCCTTCACCGGACGTCTTTCTGACGCCGCTTTTCGGCTCCAGGTCTCCTGACAACCACTCGTCGTTCGCGTCACAGCGGGTGGATGAGCTCTTGGACCGCGCCCGCAAGGCGGAGACCGAGGCGAAGCAGGTTGGCCTGTATCGGCGAGCGGAACGGGCCATCCTCGCGGACATTCCGATCGTGCCGATCGGGTCGTTCAACTCGTTCTGGGCCGCGCGCCCGCAGGTCGAAGGATTGCGGTTCGACGTGATGGGCGGTTTCGATGCCGGGGCCGCCTCGATCGACGCGAGCGAGGTCGGCGAGGAGTAGTCGCCCCCTGCCGGAGCCGGTAGAGACGCCGATATAATCGGCGCCCGCCGGACGTTTCTTTCGGCGGGGTTCCCTACGTCGGAGTGGCGGAATTGGTAGACGCGCTAGGTTGAGGGCCTAGTGGGGTTAATCGCCCCGTAGGAGTTCAAGTCTCCTCTCCGACACTCGTACCGCGGCGGTCGTCGACCTCGACCCGGTCGCCGAGGCTCATATCCAGGGCCGCGACGAGCTCCTCCCATTCGGCTTCGCTCATCGTCAACGTTCCGCTATGGACGAGATGGTCATCCCGGCCGGCCCGCAGGTTGACGGTGACGTGCGATTCATTGTCCCTCAAGCGAGCCGGGTAACGCCCCAGGACCGTGAACTTGAACCTGTGAGTGCCCATGGCCCTCCATGCTAAGGCGGCGTTTGGTCTTGCCGCTTCCAATCTGATCCCGGTACGCCGAGCATCTCGGAGCAACTCCTGTTTGCCCCTGCGACCCCTCGAGGCCGAACCAGCCCCCGAGTCGTGAGATGCTCGTCCAGGACCTGCCATGCCCGTGCCGTTCCGTGCTGCTCGCGAGAAACGGCGCATCGACGCGGAGGTAGCGATGACATCGACGCACGAGTTGACCGCCCGGTTGGACGAGGCGCTTGGTTTCCTTTATCCATCTTGAAAACGCTGGGACCTCCGCGGCCTCGGGCGATCGGCGGCGTAGGCGCATCCGAGCCGGGGGTTCAGGGAGCGCCGGCGAGGTGATCGAGAAGAGGCCCGATCACGCGATCGGCCTCGGTCTCGGGGAGCCAGTGGCCAGCATCTTCCAGTCGCTCGAAGCGGTAGGGACCGGTAACGTGATCTGCGGTGGTCTCCGCGGCTCTGCGCCCAAGCGCAGGGTCGGCGGTGCCCCATAGATACAGCGTTGGACGCGCGACGGTCGAGCCTCGCTCGCGCGCCGGAGACCGCATCGCCGCTCGATACCACGCGAGGGCGGAGCTGAGGGCATCGGGCTCGTTCATCCGCCGGGCGTAGTACCTGGCTCGTTCCGCGCTGAGACCGGTTGCTTGCAGGGCGCGCCGGAGGACGTACGAATCTCTGGCGAGCAGGAGCCTCTCGGGCACGACCGGAATCTGTACGAACAAAGCGTACAGCGAGCGGGCCGCCTGAACCGGAGTGAGCAGCGCTTGCTGGAACGCTTTCGGATGGGGCATCGAGAGTGACGTGAGCGAAAGGATCCGATCCGCATGGCGCACGGCGAGGGCCCACGCGAGAACCCCGCCCCAATCGTGTCCGACGACGTGGAAACTCTCGGACCCGAAGTCATCGGCGATGTCGAGGACGTCCTCGAGCAGGTGGTCAAGGGCGTAGTCATCCACCCGGCTGGGGCGACTGCCCGGTGAGTAGCCGCGGAGGTCCGGAGCGATCGTTCGGTAGCCCGCGACGGTCAGCGGACCGATGAGCTGGTCCCAGCAGGTTGAATCCTGGGGGAACCCATGCAGCAGGATCACCGGCGCTCCGGTCTTCGGGCCCGCGGCTCGAACGTCGAAGATCCATCCCTCCCGCCCCTCCACCGACACCTGTTCGGGGGAGGCCGTCACGAGCCCACCCCGGAAACCGGAGTGCGCCACAGAGCGCGCTCAGACGCCGTCGTTGGGATCCCCTCCGTCCTCGGCCGTCGTCTCATCGCCGTCGGCCGGGGGCTCGGGGTCGGATCCTTCGTTCTCCTTCGATTGGACGTCTTCGACAGAGAACTCCTGCGTCGCGTCGGATGGGTCGGTGCGAGGATCATCCATCTATGGCTCCTTCGGTAGGCCTCCTGCAGAGGATTCCCGTTCTCGGGAACCCCTAACCGGCAGACGAAAACATCCGCATCCGCCGGATCTTCGCGTGCAAGCGTCGCTCGGTGGACAATGGAGCCGGCTGGAACGAAACGAATTATCCGCAACGGAGGATGGGAGCGCTTGAAGGAAGGCCGCACCGCTGGGTCGGGGACACCGGGGGGTAGCCGGCGAGGTCCCGAGTCCCTGCCAACTGGAACCGTCACGTTCCTCCTGACCGACGTCGAAGGGTCGACGCGCCTGTGGGGGGCCCACCCCCACGCGATGTTTCAAGCGATGGCGCGCCACCACCAACTCCTGCACCAGATCATCGAGAACAATGACGGAGTCCTGCCCCGTGATCAGGGTGAAGGCGACAGCATCTTCGCCGCCTTCGCGCGCGCAACCGATGCCGTAGCGGCCGCAGTGCAGCTTCAGCTCGCGTTAAGAACCGAACCGTGGTCGGAGGGCGTCGTGCCCAAGGTGAGGGTTGCGTTACACACAGGAGAGGCCGAAGTACGAGACGGCAACTACTTCGGGCAGTCGGTGAGCAGGTGTGCACGCCTACGGAGTCTCGCCCACGGCGGGCAGGTGTTGATGTCGCGCACGACCTACGACCTGGTCCGGGACGTGATGCCGCTCGACGCGTCGGCGAAGGATCTCGGCTGGCACTCGCTCAAAGATTTCGAGACCCCGGAGAACGCATGGCAGCTCGTGCACGCCGACCTCGTTGCGGACTTCCCGCCCCTGATCTCACCCGACGATCGTGCCGACCGCCTGCCTGCGCAGCTAACCAGCTTCATCGGGAGGCAGGAGGAGATCAAGCGCGTCAAGGAGCTGCTGAGCTCCTCGCGGCTGGTGACCTTGTCCGGGCCGGGGGGCTGCGGGAAGACGAGACTCGCCATCGAGGTGGGGAAGCAGTTGATCGCGGACTTCAGCGACGGCGTCCACTTGGTCGCCCTGGCGTCGGTGAATGACTCGACCCTCGTCGTCCCCACCATCGCAAAGAGCGTCGGCTTGCAGGAGAGCGCAACGGAATCCCCCTTGGAGGGTATTAAGAACCTCCTGCGCAACAAGCAGATGCTCCTGATCCTCGACAACTTCGAGAGGGTCGTGGACGCGGCCGGAGACGTTGCGGAGCTTCTCTCGGAGGCACCGGGTCTCGAGATCCTCGTGACGAGCCGGGCGACGTTGCGGCTGCAGAGCGAACAGGAGTTCCCCGTGCCTCCGCTGGGTCTTCCTCGGATCGGCGAGGCTCCACTGGTCGATCCGGTGGCGCACTACGAAGCCATCCAGCTGTTCGAGGAACGGGCGCGCGCTGCGAAGCCGGACTTCGCGGTAACGCCGGAGAACGTGTCGGACATCACCGAGATCGTTCGTCGTCTCGACGGGCTCCCTTTGGCGATCGAGCTCGCGGCTGTGCGGGTCAAATTGCTGCCACCTGCGGCGCTGTTGAAACGATTGAGCAGCCGTTTGGGTCTCTTGACGGGCGGCCCTCGGGATCTTCCCGCCCGTCAGCAGACGCTGAGGAACGCCATCGACTGGGATTACGAATTGCTGGCCGAGGAGGAACAGAAGTTGTTTCGCCGGCTGGCCGCATTCGCCCAGGGTTTCGACCTCGAATCCGCATACGAGGTCGCGCAGGCGGCGGGTGATCCGGGCATGGACGTGCTCGACGGCATCGAATCTCTGGTCGGCAAGAGTCTGCTTCGCCAGGCGCACTCGGTCGAGGGCGACCCCCGCTTCGGGATGCTCCAGACGATCCGTGAATACGCCCTGGAGGTTCTCACCGAGAGCGGCGAAGGGGATGCCACGCGCCAGCGGCATGCCGAGGTCCTCCTCGCTCTCGCTCGCCGGGCGATGTCGGAGCTACGTGGCGCGGACCAGATCCGGTGGCTCGAACGCCTGGAGCTCGAACACGACAACTATCGGGCGGCCCTCACATGGGCCGGCGAGCAGGCCGACCCCGATCTCGAGATGAAGTTGGTCGCCGTCCTGATGTACTTCTGGGCCATCCGGGGACATCTCAGCGAAGCCCGGAAGTGGGCGGAATCCGCGCTGGGTCGAAGCGAGGGCGCCCGCACCGTCGAACGTTCGGAGATCCTCGGGGGGGCCTCCCTCCTCGCCAGAGCCAGGACGGACTACGACGCGGCGGTGGCTTATCTGAATGAGACCCTTGACATACAGAGAGAGCTGGGACTCAAGAGGGGCATCGCGGAGACGATCAAGGCGCTGGGCAATATCGAAGCGGACCAGAACCGCCTCGATGTGGCCGGGGAATATTACGAAGAGAGTCTGGCTTTGTGGCGACAGCTGGACGACACGCTGGGCATGTCGCAGACGTTGAACAACTTGGGCTATCTAGCGCGAACACAAGGCCGACCCGAAGCAGCCATCGAGATGCTCGACGAGAGCCTCGAACTGTTCCGGCAGATGGAGGACAAACAGGGGATAGCGCGTTGTTTGATGAACCTCGCTGGAGCGACGCGCGACCTCGGCCGGGTCAAAGAGTCGGGCGATCTCGCGAAAGAGAGCTTGGTCCTCTGGCGGCAACTGGGTGACACGTGGGATGTGGCGGACTGCCTCGACGAGCTGGCTCTCGTTGCCGTCGAGATCAATGAGTTGCACCGAGCCGCTCGGCTGTTCGGCGCCTCTGAGGCCCTGCGGAAAGCGATCGGGGCCCGTCGGCCGCCGGCCGAGCAGGTCCTCTGCATGAAAGGCATCGAGATCGCGCGTTCGCAACTTGGGCGGAACGCGTTCACGGACGCGTGGCAAGAAGGAACCAGGATGCGCATGGAGGAAGCGATCGATCACGCCTTGGAGGTTGGCTCGGAAGAGAGCGGAGGATCTACGCGCCGTGCTTGAGGAGCGGGGCTGCGCCTGGTTAAGGCTTGCCTTTGCGGACGTCGGCCTTCTTGACCGAATCGACCTCTGCCTGAGCACTCGCCTCGTCGTCGAAAACGTCGTCTGATTCGTAAACCGTTTGACCGTCTGCGGTCAAGGCCCACGTGAACTTGTCCTCCGTCGGCACGACGGCGAATTTCCAGGTTCTCGGCATAGTCACAGCATCCCACATGAAGGGCGGGAGCGCAGGTCGTGCCGAGTCGAGGGCCGCACGAATGTGTCGAGCGCTCAGCGCCCCTTAGGAGTCGCTCACCCCTTCCGCCTCGGCGATCAACGCCGTCAGATTCGTCGGGATGGGATTGTCCTTCAGGAGCGTGGCCATGAACGTGAGGTTGTGTGCCAAGTAGCGCGCCGTCTTGTTGGTGTACAGATGCCGGTCGCCTCCCGCTTCGATGTAACTGGGCCCCGGCCCCGCCGTGCCGACCCAGTAGCAGTCGGCGTTGGGAGGGATCGTGCAGCCTAGGTGCCCGAGGTTGAAGAGGGTGGTGGCCGCTGCGTCATGCGCCCCGTCCTCATTCCCGGTGACGATCGTCCCTGCGACCTTTCCGTAGAATGGGAATTGTCCCGTCCCCGGGTCGCCCTCCATGTAGGTGCCGTCCAGGCGTTCGATAACGAGTTGGGCGATGGAGCCCCTGACTCCGAACCAGATGGGGGTTGCGACGATCAGGATGTCGGCCGCCTTCATCTTGTCGAGGATCTGCGGCCACTCGTCCCCCTCTCCCATGTCGGTGTATACGCCGAACGGGACGTTGAAGTCGATCACCCTGACGGTCTCGGTAGTGACACCAAGACCCTCGAACACTCCAGCGACCACGTCTATCAGCGCCTGGGTGTTAGACGTCTCCGGAGACTTCTTTAGCGTGCAATTGAGGAACAGTGCCTTCACATCCATGATGACCTCCCGCTCGGCGCGCTATCCAAGGATCGTGTGCCGCAGATGTTCCATGGGCAACGATCAGATCCGCACGTTGAAGAGCTCGATCAGTCCGACGATGATGAGATACGCGGCGACCAGGTAGTTGAGGAGCTTGGGCATGACGAGGATGAGGATCCCCGCGCCGAGAGCGATCAGCCCCGGCAGCGTCGGATCGAACGATATCTCCCCGCCCTTTTGAGCTACGAGCGCCGCAGCCTCGATCATCCTGAGCCCCTTTCTTCGGTCGTTCCGGGCCACCGGTGGACGGGCCCGGGGGAGGATTCATAACAGGAAGCCCCGCGCGGCTTACGATGCGGTCATGGTCGAGCTACCGGTAAACGAACCGCTGGAGACGAAAGTGCAGGAGCCCGAGGGCTCGCTCGAGGCTCTGAACGACGCATCGAGCGACGAGGACGTCGCTGAGGTTGCGGGGCGGTTCCCCACTTGCTTGGCCGCGTGGTCCGAGCTCGGTGAGCGGGCCCTGACCGCGGGACGCCCGGTCGGGGCCTATGCGTACTTCCGCGTCGGTTACCACCGGGGATTGGACCGCATCCGGCAGGCGGGATGGCGCGGAGCCGGGCGCGTCCCGTGGAGCCACGAGCCCAACCGTGGCTTCCTTCGATCGCTGCGGGGGCTGGGTGCCGCAGCTGGCGCGATCGGGGAAGGCGACGAGGCGACGAGATGCAACGAGTTCCTGCAGCAGCTCGCCCCCGACGCTCCCTCCGGGCCCGAGTGACTCGTCCGCCGGCGTGGAACGAAGGACCTCAGGACCGGCCTCCGACATCATCAGGAGCACCGCTAATCCGCTACTGAAGCGCGCCCGCAAACTTCGGCAGCGAAAGCATCGGGACGGAACGGGCACCTTCCTCGCCGAGGGGATCCAGTCGGTGTGGCAGGCGCTGGAGCAGAGGGCGCCGGTGGAGGTCATCCTGGTTTCGGAGGACCTCCTTACGAGTGAGGCAGCTCTCGAGCTGGTCAGAAAACACGAGCGGCGAGGCGTGACGGTTGCGCGCCTTTCGGGCAGTGCCTTCGAAACCATCGCTCAACGAGAGCATCCGTCGGGGCTTGCAGCGATCGTTGGGATGGAGCGACTCGCCCTGGACGACCTGGCGGTGAAAGAAGGCTCGTTGTTCGTCGCTCTTCATGAGGTTTCGAACCCCGGCAACCTCGGGTCGATCATCCGCACGGTGGATGCGATCGCGGGTGCGGGGATCCTGTTGATCGGTGGGTCCACCGATCCGTGGCACCCGGGCGCGGTCAAAGCCAGCATGGGCACTCTGTTCGGGGTGCCGGTGTGCCGGACCTCATCGGAGGCGACCCTCAGGTGGCGCGAGCGTCATCGCATGCAACTGGTCACGACGTCGGCGGCCGGGGAACACAGTTACGTTGGGGCTGCATATCGTCTGCCGGCGATAGCGCTGTTCGGCAGCGAGGGTGAGGGGTTGCCCGGCGACCTCGTGGAAGCCGGGGACCTGTGCGTCCGTATCCCGATGAGCGGTGCGGCCTCCTCCCTCAACCTCGCGGTTTCCGCGGGTGTCTTGCTATACGAGATCAAGAGAGTGGTGGGCGACTTGTGAACCGGCTTGGGAGGACATGATGCGCGTTTTCGTCATGAGTGACATGGAAGGTGTCGCCGGAATCACAAAATGGGAGCAAGTGAGCGGCGGTGAGTCTCTCTACGAGGAGGGACGGAAGCTATACACGGAGGAGATCAACGCGGCGGTCCGTGGAGCTTACGCAGGCGGCGCGCACGAGGTCGTGGTCATGGATTGTCACGGAGCCGGAAAGGGCTGGACCTTCAACTCACTCGTACCCGAGCTTCTCGATCCGCGCTGCGAATGGGTCGTGCAGAACGAATGGACGGAGTACACGGAGCTGCTCGAGCAAGGGTGCGATGCGGCCCTGTTCGTCGCGATGCACGCGATGGCGGGGACCACGGACGGGGTTCTCAGTCACACGGTTAGCGGGACCGATTGGCACGGCCTCTACTTCAACGACACCGCGGTAGGGGAGACGGGTATCAACGCGGCGCTGTGCGGGCACTGGGGGTGTCCGGTGCTCTTGGTGACCGGTGACGAAGCCACCTGCCGGGAAGGCGAGGCCCTCTTAGGCGGAGGTCTCACCACGGTTGCGGTAAAGAAAGGCCTCGGTCGTTTCAGCGCTCGACACATCAGCCCGCAGCGCGCCCGGAGCAGGATCGAGGAGGCGTCGGAGAAAGCCCTCGGCGATCTCGATGCGGTGGCCCCATACGACCCAGGCCGCCCTTCCGAGATCAAGGTCGAGCTGGCGACGCCCGATCACGTCGAGCCGTTCCGACACCGCCCGGGCGTCGAGGTGGTCGATGGGCGCACGATCCTGTCACGAGCGGATGACTGGTGGTCGGCTTGGAAACAGATGTACTTCTGATGTCTCGTCCGCCCTATCCGATAGAGACGGACCGTCTCACCATTCGCCCTTTCACCGGTGACGATCTAGATGCACTCCATGGGATCCAATCGAAGCGCGAGCTCACCACCTACCTGTACTGGGAACCGCGGTCCCGGAACGAGGTGGTCGAGGTGCTTGACTCTCGGATCGACCGACCGTTCGATGAGGTCTACCGGACGGGTCTGGCCCTGGCCGTGGTCGTGCGCGACACGAACACCTTGATCGGAGACGTGAGCCTCACCGTGCTGAGCCGGGAGCACGCGCAGGGAGAGATCGGGTTCGTTCTGGATCCCGACCAGCAGGGCCGGGGCTACGGGCGTGAGGCGGCGACCGTCCTCTTGCGATTCGGGTTCGAAGATCTCGAGCTTCATCGAATCATCGGTCGCTGCGATCCGCGCAACGTGCCGTCGTGGCGGTTGCTCGAGCGTCTTGGGATGCGCCGCGAAGCCCATTTCCGTGAGAGCGAGATCTTCAAAGGAGAGTGGGGCGATGAGTACGTCTACGCGCTCCTTGCGGCGGACTGGCGGGGTGCCGCCACTGGGTGATCTTCAGCCGGTTTGGATCTCCGGGCATGACGTCAGTGACGAATTCGTCCACTCGCCTCCTCGTCCACCTACGTTGGGATGAATCCGTTCAACCAAGGAACGATCTCGTCGCCAAGCTTGTCGTACTTGCCCCAGAAGAAATGATTGGCGCCCTGGACCACCGTGACCTCGGCGTGCGGGATGTCCGCCACCCAGGTCTTGCAGTCCTCCGCTTCGACCAGTTCGTCGTTGGCGGCGGCGATGATGAGTAACGGGACGCCGAGATCGATCTTCTCCGGGTGCGGGAGGCCCGCGGTCACCCCCGGCTTCTCTCTCACGGCGGGCGCGATCGCGACGCAGGCGGCAAGCGAGTCATCTTCGGCGGCGGTGCGGATCGCCACCGCCGCGCCGAACGACCACCCCGCGATCGCGAGAGACAGGTCCGCATACCGCTCGCGCATCACAGCGATCCCACCTGTAGCGTCCTGCACCTCATCGATCCCTGTCGCGGGCTCGCCCTCCGAGTTGCCTATCCCTCTGAAGTTGAACCGGAGCACGCTCCACCCCTCGTCCTTCACTCGATCGGCCACCGCGTGGAGCAGTGGAGCGTTCATCGTCCCGCCCATCTTCGGGTGAGGGTGGCACAGCACCAACCCCGCCCGCGGGTCTTCGGGAGCGTCCAGGAGAGCCTCGAGGGTCAGCCCGTCCGCCGAGCTGAACGTCAGCTCTTCAGCGCTCACCGGCTTCCTCCCGCTTCGCCAGTGCCGCCCTGAGGCGCGCTCCCGCCTGAGCTATCTCCTCGGGGCTCTCGTACTTCGTACGTGGCCAGAAGAACCCGCGCAGACCGTCCTTCCTCCGCCGGGGGACGACGTGCAGATGTAGATGGGGGACGCTCTGACTGACGACGTTATTCATCGCGACGAACGTTCCCTGGGCTTCGAAAGCGATCTGCACGCAACTTGCCATGAGCTGTGCGGTGACGAAGAGGGGCTTGATCAGGGGTGACGGAAGGTCCGCGAGGGTCTCATGATGCTCTTTCGGTATGAGGAGTGTGTGCCCCACGAACAGTGGCCTATGGTCGAGGAACGCCAGACTGGTCTCATCCTCGTAGACGATCTCGGCAGAGATCCTCCGTTCGACCACATCACAGAACAGACACATGGCTCGGAAGCTTACGTCCGCGCCCGATCCCGGAGCGATGGGCGGGGCCGGTTGCTATCCTCCGGGCATGAAGCGAGAAGCCGATATCTCGGGTTCGCAGCGGAAATTGCTGATCGGGGCCGTGGCTCCTCTCAAAGCCGCCGACGGGGACTCCGGCATCGCGTTGAAAGATGGACGGACGCTTCCGTTCGTCGTCTCTCGCACCTGGTCGGCTCCGGCGGGGCACTATCGAGAGCAGTGGTTCCTCGTGCACCCGGAGAGCCGCGAGGTGCTGTTCGAAGGCCCGGCGAGAACCTCACCGATCCTGGGCCTGCAGGCCCCCACCGACCTATCGGACGAGGTTCGAGCCCCCTTCCGGCTGGCGCCGGGCACGTACCTGGTCGTGTTCGCTCTCGGAGGGCTCATGGGGGGACAGATCGAGGTGGAGGCGGTCGAGAGACCAGCGGAAGAAGCCGCGTAGTCTGAGGTAATCGCGGGTCGCCTCTATCCTGACTCCATGAAGAGACCTCTCGGCCCTTTGATGCTCGCGGCAACGCTGGCGCTCGGCGCATGTTCGGTCGAGGTTTCACCGCCGGGTTCCGACGACGGTTCCTCGCGGCCGGACGCGTCGACCTCCCAGGCCCCCGAAGGCGAGCCCAGCGATACGTCCGACATCTCGATCAACCAGGTCGACGCTCCGCTCGCCCATTCGAAGACATCCGAGGTCGTGAAGAGGGCCCTGCCGTCGATCGTCAACGTGAAGGTCACTGCGTTGACCCAAGGAGTGCTCGGCCCCCGCGAGGGCAAGGGCCAGGGTTCGGGCGTCATCATCGACGCGGAGGGCATCATCATCACGAACAATCACGTCGTGCAGGACGCCACCGAGGTACGTGTCGTATTCAACGACCAAGAGCACGACGCGATGGACGGAACGGTCGTTGGCGTCGATCCGGAGCGGGACCTGGCGGTGGTCCAGGTACAAGCCGACGATCTCACCCCGATCGAGATCGGACGCTCCGACGCACTCGAACTGGGCGACGATGTTATCGCCATCGGCTACCCGCTGGGACTGGGTGGGGTAACCGTTACCAAGGGGATTGTCTCCGGTCAGAACCGAACCATCAAGATCCCGGTTCCGGACGGCGAGACGTTGCGGTTCACGGGCCTGTTGCAGACCGACGCCGCGATCAATCCGGGCAACTCGGGCGGGGCGCTCATCGACGTGAACGGACGATTGATCGGCGTCAACTCCGCTGCCGCTCTCGCTGCGGCCGCCGAGAACATCGGTTTCGCCATCGAGATCGACTCGGCGCTTCCGGTCATCGAGCAGATCCTCGAGGAACCCCTGCAGGAGCATGCATGGCTCGGCGTGTCGGTGGGCGATCCCGAACCGGCGGCCCTGGACGAGTTCGGGCTCGACCGAGACGCCAAAGGGGCCCTGGTTCTCGAGGTGCTCTCGGGCGGCCCGGCCGAGGAGGTCGAGATGGACATCGGAGATCTCATCACCTCTATCGACGACAAGCGCATCACGAGCTCGGACGACCTCATCGAAACCCTGGCCGATCTGGTCCCGGGTGATGAGGTAGAGCTGACGATCGTCAGCGAGGGCGATGGGACAAGAACCGAGACCGTCGAGCTGGACCAACGTCCGGCACAGTTCGGCTCGGCCGAAGAGTAGAGACCGTGAGGCGACGGCACTAGGCTGTCGCCATGGATCACATCACCGGGCGCACGACGTGACGGAGCGAGTTCTCGCGGCGGGGGAGCGCATCCTGCTGGTGGACTCCCGTGACCGGCGCTACCTCGTCACGCTGAGCACGGGGAAGCAGTTCCATTCACACGCGGGAACCCTCGACCACGACGAGTTGATCGGAGCGGTCGAAGGGATCACGGTCCGGTCCAGCAAGGGCGCGAGGTTGCTCGCATTCCGCCCGACGCTGTCCGACTACATCCTCAAGATGCAGCGGGGCGCACAGGTCGTGTATCCGAAGGACCTCGGCCTGATCATCATGTATGCCGACATCTTTCCCGGCGCCACAGTCGTGGAAGCAGGTACCGGTTCCGGCGCGCTCACCCTCGCACTGTCTCGTGCGGTGGGGGAGACGGGCGTCGTGATCTCGTACGAGCTGCGTGACGACCACCACGAGCGTGGGGCCGCCAACGTTAGAGAGTGGTACGAGGGGCTCGGTGGCAAGCCCGAGAACGTCGAACTGCGCGTGGGCGACGTCTTCGAGGAGATCCCCGAGCGAGGCGTGGACAGGATCGTGCTCGATCTGCCCGAGCCGTGGCGGGCGGTGGGTCGAACGACCCATTCGCTTGCCGCCGGCGGGATCATGTGCTGCTACCTGCCGACCGTGCCCCAAGTGCAGCAGACGGTCGAGGCGATGCGGCGCGGCGGGTTCGGGCTCGTGAACACGCTCGAAGGACTGGTGCGCACCTGGAACGTCGAAGGGCAATCCGTGCGCCCGGACCACAGGATGGTCGCGCACACCGGTTTCATCGTCACCGCGCGCAAGCTGGCCGGGCTGGAGGATGCGTCGATCTCGGATGCCTAGGGGGTAGGCTCTACGGCCTATAGGAGGTGGTGGCGGTCCCTCAGAACGAGCTCGAGCGCAGGATTGCCAAGTACGACCAAGAGGTCCAGGAACTCCAGAGCCAGGTGAAGCTGCTGGAGGAGGAGCTCGCTCTGACGCGGCGCAAGCTCGACGCGACGCCGCGCCAGATCCACAGCCTCGAGAAGCGCCTCTCGGAGACCTCCGACGAGCTCCAGAGCGCACGCGACAACAACGACCGACTCGCCGGGACCCTGCGAGATGCTCGCGAGCAACTCGTCACCCTGAAAGAGGAGATCGAGAAGCTCACTCAGCCGCCATCGGGCTATGGCATCTTCCTCGAAGCTTTCGAGGGCTCGATCGCCGACGTGTTCACGAACGGGCGCAAGCTCCGGGTGCACGTCTCGCCCGATGTTGACCTCGAGAGGGCTCAGCGCGGGCACCAGGTGATGCTCAACGAGGCTATGAACGTCATCGAGCTCCTCGAGTACGAGGTGCAGGGTGAAGTCGTGCTGCTCAAGGAGCGCCTCGAAGATGGAGATCGCGCACTGGTCACCGGCCGGGCCGACGAGGAGCGGGTTGTCGAGCTGGCGGACTCCCTCAAGGATCTACATCTCCGCCCGGGCGACAGCCTCCTGCTCGAACCGAAGTCCGGCCACGTGATCGAGAAGCTTCCGAAGCCCGAGGTCGAGGAGCTGATCCTCGAAGAGGTGCCTGATATCTCGTACGACGACATCGGCGGCCTCACCTCGCAGATCGAAGAGATCATGGACGCCGTCGAGCTTCCCTTCCTGCACGCCGATCTATTCCGCGAGCACGAGCTCGAAGCCCCGAAGGGCGTCCTTCTGTATGGCCCTCCCGGCTGCGGCAAGACGCTCGTGGCCAAAGCGGTGGCCAACTCGCTGGCCAAGAAGGTGGCCGCCAAGCTCGGGCGTGATGGGCGCCAGAGCTACTTCCTGAACATCAAGGGCCCGGAGCTACTCAACAAGTACGTCGGTGAAACCGAGCGGCAGATCCGGATGATCTTCCAGCGCGCCAAAGAGAAATCCGAAGAAGGCGTGCCGGTGATCGTGTTCTTCGACGAGATGGACTCGCTGTTCCGAACGCGCGGCTCCGGCATATCGAGCGACATCGAGTCGACCATCGTGCCCCAGCTACTGGCCGAGATCGACGGCGTCGAGAGCCTCAGGAACGTCATCGTGGTGGGCGCCTCGAACCGCGAGGATCTGATCGACCCTGCGATCCTTCGTCCCGGGCGCCTCGATGTGAAGATCAAGATCGAGCGTCCGAACGAGGATTCGGCGACCGACATCTACTCGAAGTACCTCACGACCACCGTTCCTATAGCGAAGACCGAGATCGACAAGCACGGCTCGCGTGAGGATGCCGTGCGAGAGATGATCGTCGCCACGGTCGCCAGGATGTACTCGGACGAGGACGAGAACCGGTTCCTCGAGGTCACCTACGCCAACGGCGACAAGGAGGAGCTGTATTTCAAGGACTTCTCCTCGGGGGCGATGATCGAGAACATTGTCCGGCGCGCCAAGAAAATGGCCATCAAACGGGCTATCGCCGGCGAGCCGAAGGGGATCAACCAGAACGACCTGCTCGCGGCGATCCACCAGGAGTACCGCGAGAACGAGGATCTTCCGAACACGACGAATCCGGACGACTGGGCCCGCGTGTCCGGGAAGAAGGGCGAGCGCATCGTGTACATCCGGACGCTGGTAAGCGAGCACAGAGACGGCGAGGGCCCCCGCCAGGTCGAACAGGTGCAAACGGGCCAGTACCTCTAGCGACGGCCTAACCTGTTGCCATGACCGTTCCAAAGATCTGCGGTATCGAGACCGAGTATGGGATCGCGATCCGCGAAGCCGCCGACTTCAACCCGATCCTGACTTCGTCGTTGTTGATCAACGCGTACGCTAAGCCGGCCTTCAAGCGCGTTAAGTGGGATTACGAGGAGGAGAATCCTCTCCGCGACGCGCGCGGGTTCGAGCGCACGCCGATGGAGGGCAGCGCGGCCGAGGACGAGTCCGGTCTGGTAAACGTCATCTTGCCGAACGGATCCCGCTACTACGTGGATCACGCTCACCCCGAGTACTCGAGCCCGGAGTGCTCCAATGCTCGTGACGTCGTCACGTGGGACAAAGCGGGCGAGCGCATCCTCGAGGATTCGATCGAGGCCGCCCGGAACATCGTTCCCGACGGCGAGCGCGTCTTCATCTACAAGAACAACTCCGACGGCAAGGGCAACTCATACGGTTGTCACGAGAATTACCTCGTGGACCGCCAGACTCCCTTCCCCAATCTCGTGAAACACATCATCCCGTTCTTCGTCACGCGTCAGGTCTTTACCGGCGCCGGGAAGGTTGGAGCTGAAAACGGCTCGGAGGGCATCGACTACCAGATCTCGCAGCGCGCGGACTTCTTCGAGGTCGAAGTGGGGCTCGAGACGACCTTCAAACGGCCCATCATCAACACGCGCGACGAGCCCCATGCGGATCCGGACCTCTACCGACGCTTCCACGTCATCGTCGGCGACGCAAACATGTCCGAGACCTCGACCTTCCTCAAGGTTGGGACGACGGCCCTCGTCCTCAGGATGATCGAGGACGACTTCATCGCCGATGACTTCACCCTGGCCGAGCCGGTCAACGCGATGAGAGCGGTGTCCCACGACCCCGGCTGCAGCGCCACGATCGACCTCATCGACGGTCGCAAGCTCACGGCCATCGAGCTCCAGTGGGAGTACTTCCGCCTGGCGAAGAAGTACGCGCTCGACAACGACTTCGACGCCGTTACAGGCGACGTTCTGGATACGTGGGAGCTGACCCTCGATGGCCTCGAGCGGGACACCATGTCCATGAGCCGGCGACTCGATTGGGTGGCGAAGCTCGCCATGCTCGAGGCCTATCGGGCGCGCGACGGCCTCGACTGGGACGCTCCGAAACTGCGGATGATCGATCTGCAGTATCACGACGTGAGGCGCGACAAGGGCCTCTACTACAAACTCCAGAACGCCGGCAAGATGGAGCGGATCGCCTCCGATGACGCCATCGCCTACGCCGTCGACCATCCGCCCGAGGACACCCGCGCGTACTTCCGGGGCGAGTGTCTCCGCAGGTTCAGCCCCACGATCGTCGCGGCCTCCTGGGACGCGCTGATATTCGACACGGGCGACGAGCCCCTGCGCAAGGTCCCGACACTCGAGCCGACCCGCGGGACCAAGGCTCACGTGCAGCAACTCCTGGATTCAAGTCCCGACGCGACGACGTTGATCCGCAACCTGGGGGGCT
>JALZJQ010000032.1 GCA_030859685.1 Actinomycetota bacterium
GTTGAGGCTCATGGCGGCGAGCTACTGGTGCATGCCCGGAAGCTCGCCGGCGAAGACGCCGAGGATGTGCTCCAGGAGGCATTGCTGCGCGCTTTGCGGAGCTATGACCGCCTGTCACATGGGAATCATCTGAGGGCGTGGCTGTATCGGATAACGACCACCACCGCGTTCGACAATCACAAGGAGCGAGCGCGGCGGGCGATCCCGACGGCCGATCCTCCTGAGCCGGCCGCAGGGGACCATCAGCACCTCGATGATTTCGCGGCCCTGATCGAGGACTTTCCAGAACAGGTCAGGGCGACCTTGCAGCTGCGATTCGTTGAAGACCTCGACTACGAGGCCATCGCACACCGGATGGATTGCTCCCCCGCGGCGGCCCGGCAGCGGGTCTCGAGTGCAGTTCGATCGATGAGACGGAGGATGTCGTGAGATTGAAACAAGAGTTGTTGGATCGTATCTCTGATGAAGCCATCGACCACCGATTGGTGGACGCGTGGTACTCGAGCGTTGCAACGCCACTGGGGCGCCTCCTCGTCGTCTCGACGCCCAAGGGCTTGTGCCGCATCGCTTTCGATTCGGAGAGCGAGGACCGCGTGCTCGAACAGGTCGCGGCAGGCCTGGGGCCGCGCATCGTTGCTTCGGAGAAGGGGACGGGAGCGGCGCGCGCAGAGCTTCAGGCCTACCTCGAGGGCGACCTCGATTCTTTCGAGACACCGGTGGACCTCTCGCTGGTACGGACGCCGTTCGGGCGGCGGGTGCTCCGGGCGGCGCAGCGGATACCGAGGGGTCGCGTCGCGACCTACACGACCGTTGCATCCCGTGCTCGGAACCCCAGGGCCGTGCGTGCGACGGGCAGCGCACTCGGGCGTAACCCGGTCCCGATAATCGTTCCGTGTCATCGGGTGGTGCCGAGCGCGGGCGGGTTGGGCAACTACACCGGAGGGGTTCGCATCAAGGAATTCCTCCTTCGATTGGAAGGCGCCCCCGAGGCGGATCGGGGCGGTCGCACCACGTGACCTTTGGATTGTTCGGACTTTGCTCGGATGCGGAAGACCTCGGCATGAGTGGTGGTTCTCTATTCCTATGAGCCACCTTTCCGCACAGCGAGCCGACCCGCCCGTCTGGCTGTTCTGGTCGGCCCTCTGGGTCATCTACATCGTGTGGGGCTCGACCTACCTTGCGATCCGCGTCACCGTCGAGACCATCCCTCCGATGGCGAGCGCCGGCGTCCGCTTCCTCGTGGCCGGGGCGTTGATGTACGGATTCTTGTTGATCCGCCGAGGCCCCCAGGGGGTGCGCGTCACCCTGCGCGAGCTGGGAGCGTGTGCGCTGATCGGAGGTGCGCTGCTCTTCGGCGGCAACGGTGTCGTGGCGGTCGCCGAACAAACGGTGCCGTCGGCCCTCACGGCCCTCATCATCGCGGCTATCCCGCTGTGGGTCATCGTGCTCCGCGCTGTAACCGGCGATCGGGTGTCGCGGGGCACTGCCCTCGGCGTCGTCTTTGGCTTCGGTGGTGTCGCTCTCCTGGTAGTGCCCGGCAGCACCGAGGGCGGGGGTGAGGGGATCGGCTACCTGCTGCTGGTAGTCGCTTCGTTCTCGTGGGCATCCGGGTCGTTCCTGTCCGGCAAGCTCCCACTGCCCAAGGACCCGTTCACTTCAACCGCGGTTCAGATGTTGTGTGGAGGCGCGATCCTCACCGTCGCAGCGGCGGTCGGAGGCGAGTTCAGCGGGATGGAGCCGGCGTCCTTTTCCGTGAGTTCGATCGCCGCGCTCGCCTACCTGGTCGTTTTCGGCTCCCTGCTCGCGTTCACTGCTTACACGTGGTTGCTGCAGAACGGGCCGATCTCGAAGATCTCCACCTACGCCTACGTCAACCCAGTGGTCGCCGTCTTCCTCGGATGGTTGATCCTGTCTGAGGAGATAACGCTGATGATAGGGATCGGGGCACTGCTGATCGTCACATCGGTGGCGTTCATCGTGAGGAATGAATCCCGTGTTGCGCGGCGCGATGCCGCAGCAGCCCCCCCTGTACCCGTAGCAACGTACGTGGATCCAGAGTTGGAGCGTGCCCGCTAGGGCCGGCCCGCGCCCACGTAGTCCGAGCGGTAGGGCGAAAACGACCCTGACCTGGGAGCCCGTGTACGGAACCTCGACCATCCGGCCTTGAGCCCGCTGCCTGCGCGCCGCCGCCTCGACTTGCCGGTTGAGGTCGGCATCCTCATTCGGGTTTGGAAGCTTTTCTCAGAAGCCACCATGCGAGCCAGACTGCTCCCGCGGCTATGAATCCCAGCCCCAGAGCCGTTGCCGGGGCCACCTCGGATGGCCGCAGCTGCGGAAGACGGCCCCTCAAAGGGATCGGGTTCCGAAACGCTTCGGTCCGCCAGCCGCGTGCGTCGGCGATCCGCCTGAGCTCCTTGTCCGGGTTCACCACAACGGGACTACCGACCGCCTCGAGCATGGGGAGATCGGTGCTCGAGTCGGAGTAGGCGAACGACCGCTCGAGATCTACGCCCTCGACGTCGGCGAGAGCCTTCATCGCCTCCGCCTTTCGCTCTCCGTAGGCGTAGAAATCGAGGTCCCCCGTGTATCTGCCTTTGACGATGCGTGGCTGTGACGCGATCCAAAGGTCGGCCTGCAGCATCTTCGCCATCGGCTCCACGATCTCTTCAGGCGATGAGGACACGATGCACACAAGTCGGCCGGCGGCTCGATGATCGTGGATCAGCTCGAGCGCCTCGGCGTAGATCAACGGCGAGATCACCTCATCGAGAACTTCGGTCACGACCCGCTTCACCTTCTCGGCTTCCCAGCCCTTGGTGAGCTTGGCCGCTTCCCTCCGCATCCGCTCCATCTTTCCTTCGTCTGCCCCCATGAGCTGGAACATCAACTGGGCGTAAGCAGACTTGAGTAGCGCAGATCGAGAGATCAGACCTTCCTTGAAAAAGGATCGACCGAGGGCCAGGGGGCTCGATCGCGCAACGATGGTCTTGTCGAGATCGAAGAAAGCTGCTTCCACTCATCCATTGTTGCGCGGCCTCGTGGCACACGCCACAACCCAAAATCCATCCGGCATGCAGCCTTTGTCGCATGGGTGCTTTGGAGATCGCGGTCGTCAGCCGCAACGAAGACGTGCGACTGGAGGCTGCACGAGCTTTCGATCGAGCGCCGCGGTCCTGGAGCGTCCGTCTTTTCGAAACCGTGCCTGAGGGCGCGGATGTGATCGTGATCGGTCCCGACGTCGAACATCATGGCCGCGCCATCCGATTCGAGCCCGGGCGCGCCGACAGCCTGCTTGGGGACATCGAGCGCTACGCAAAGACCCGCAGCGCGTGCGTCTATGTCACCAGCTCGAGCGGAGGGTGCGGGGTGACCACCATCTGTCTGCACCTCGCGGCCGCCCTCGCCGACAGGAAAACTGCTTGCTATGTCGAGTCGGCGTGGGGTGGCACGGGGGGCCGGCTGAACCTCCCGGACGACCACCGGACGTGGGCGGATCTCGAAGGACCTGAAGCCTCGATCGAAAGGGCGGCGCTTCCGGTACCCGGTGGTTTCCGCGTCCTGCTCGCGCCCGAAGGGGGTCTCGTGTCCGGCGAAGTAGTGGAGCGAGCTCGTCGTGACTTCGATTACGTGATCGTGGACGCTCGACCAGGTCAGTGCGATCCCGCGCCGCTGGACGAGGATGCGCTGGTGCTCATGGTGGTACCTCCGACGAGAACCGGCGCACGCCGGGCGCGGGCGATGTTGGGGGACCACGACCAGGGATGGACCGTCATAACCAACCGGACGGGTCATGGAGGCGACCTCGGTAGGGTCGAACTTCAGGGCGCTATCGGCCACCGGGTGCTCGATCATCTTCCCTGCACCCCGCGGCTGCGTGCGGCCGAGGACGAGGGTGACCTGCTTGTATCCAGGTGGAACCTATGGAGCAGAAAGGTCGATCGATTGGCGCTCGCGTTGATGAAAGCGTGAGTGCCACGCGTCTACTGGATCTCGCGTTCGAACGAGACTCTCTGGCCGAGCTCGATCCCGCAGCGCGCAGACTCGCTCTTCGAGATCTCGTTCACGATCACGTCGAGGACGGTGATGCGCATCGCTTGTTGTCTCAGCTGGCCGACGCGATCGACGGCTACGGGCCCCTCTCCCAACTCATGCGCGACCCGACCATCACGGATGTGCTCGTCAACGGCCCTGACGAGGTATGGGTGGAGCGACGGGGACGTCTCGAACGGGTCCCGGGCGCGTTCGAAAGTCTCCCCCTGTTCGAAGCATTCATCGACCGTTTCCTGGGCGCGGCGGGCTCCCGGGTGGATGCATCTTCGCCGCTGGGCGACGCGCGTCTGCCGGATGGATCACGGATCCACGTTGTTCTTCCACCGGTGGCCTCTAAGCCGCTTCTTTCGATCCGTAAGTTTCCGGTCCGACCCCTCGACCTCGGCGACATGGTCATGACTTCCATGATGGACCTCGACATCGCCGACCGGCTCATCCGGTCGGTTCGGGACCGGTGCAACATCTTGATCAGCGGACGGACCGGAACCGGGAAGACGACGTTGTTGAACGCTCTCCTGGGTGTCGTTCCCGATGACGAAAGAGTCGTGCTCATCGAGGAGACCGCCGAACTTCACCCCGCCTGCGTGCACGTGGTGTCGTTGCTGGCGCGCAGTCCCAACCTCGAGGGGAAGGGCAGTATCGAACTCAGCGCGCTTGTGCGCGCAGCCCTTCGCATGCGCCCGGACAGGATCGTGGTCGGCGAGGTGCGTGGCCCGGAAGCCCTGACGGCTCTGGACGCGCTATCAACCGGCCATGAAGGGTCCCTGCTTACGGTTCACGCTCGGAGCGCGTCGGAGGCGGTGGATCGAGTGGCTTCCCTGGCTTCGCGAGCGGCACCGGGGGAGAACCTGAAGGAACTGCAGGAACGGGTCATGGCCGTGTTCGGCCTCATTGTGCAGTTGGGACGCGATCCCGACGGTCGCCGGCGACTGGTCGAGGTGCGTGAGGTTCGCGATCGACGACCTGATCACAGCTGAATGCTTGCGCTCTCTTGCTGCGCTGGTGCGTTCGGGCTTGCCGGTAAGGGCCGCGCTCCTAACCTGGCCCGCTGAGGTTCTACCCGCGGCTCGGCCGGCCGTTGCGCAGGTGGCACGCAGGCTGTCGCTCGGAGACAACGTCGAGTCGGCCGTCGGCGTTCTCCACCCACCGTGGGATGCGGGGGCTGTGTCGGCCCTGCGCACCGTGGTGAACGTCCATCTGCACGTCGGCGGCGACGTCGCGCGCATGATCGACGCGGTTGCAGACGGTTTGGCGCGCCGAACAGATGCTCTAGCTGCTTCTGGGGCTGCGGCCGCTGGGATGCGCCTGTCGGCCCGGATGGTCGCGGTGCTTCCGATCGTGTTCATGCCTCTCACAGGGCTGTCGCACGTACCCATCACCGATCTAGTCGGCATGTCGCTGTTCGCCGTCGGACTCCTGCTGTGTGGGCTAGGGCTGTGGTGGATGGGTCGTCTGGCCCCCGCCCCACCCGCGAGAGACGGGATCGCATGGCTGGCGGACATACTGAGCGGCGCCCTGCACGGCGGCAACGGATTGCATCGCACGCTTGAGGCCGTCGCCGATCGGGCCCCAGCGGATATCGGCCCGAGTCTCGCGCGGGCAGGACGCATCGTTGCGCTCGGCGCTACCTGGGGAGATGGGCTCCGACGCAGCGGGTGTGGAGGCCTGACGTCCCTCGCCGTCGCGCTCGATCGCGGGCGTTCGCTTGGAGTGCCGATCGCCGATTCCTTGGCCACGTTCGCCCGCCGGCGAGACGAAGCCGCGACGACCGCGTTCGAGGCCGAGATAAGGAAGGCCCCGGTGCGGATGGTCCTGCCCCTCACTCTGTGCGTCCTGCCGGCATTCGGGTTACTCGCCCTCGCACCCTTCCTACGCGGGCTCGCTTCGTTCTGAGGGATCCGCGCGCACAATCTCTCGACGATGGGATGCTGGAAAGATGAGAAAAGTGCTCTTGGCGATCCTGTGCGCGGCACTCCTGGTGGCTCCTGCATGTGGTGGAGACGAACAGGAGCCCAGCTCGGAGAGTTCGCGGGGGGTCTCGAAAGAGGGCTTCCCGTTGAAGACGGCGATCATCGAAACGAACGACGAGCCGGTGATGCTTACGGTCGAGGTCGCCGAGACCGACGAGGATCGAGCAAGAGGTCTGATGGGTCGAACGTCCCTACCCGACGACCAGGGCATGGTGTTCATCTTCTTCGAGGAGCATTTCGGGGGCTTCTGGATGAAGAACACGTTGATCCCGTTGTCGATCGCGTTCTTCGATCAGGACGGTGCCATCCTCGACATCCTCGACATGAAGCCCTGCCAGAAGGATCCGTGTCCCACATACGATCCCGGCGTGTCCTACTGGGGAGCTCTGGAGGTAAACCGTGGCGCATTCGAGGACTGGGGAGTGTCGGTCGGTGACCGAGTCCGCATGAACTGACGCGTCGAGTGATGGCCTTCACTGCCCCCGAGCCACGGGAGCGATGACATAGGCGCCACCTTCCGGTAACCCGCCGGAACCTCGAAGGAGGCGTCGATGGAAAACGAAGGCCGATCCGATCTCATACGGTCATGGCACGACGATGAGGGCGGCCAAACGACAGCGGAGTACTCACTCGTCCTGCTGGTTGCCGGACTGGTGGTCGGTGTCCTAGCTGCGTTCGTAAAGTCCGGAGCGCTCGACGACATGTTCAAGACGATCATCTCCGGCCTCATCGATCGTGCCGGAGGCTGACCGCGAACGAGGCCAGTCGACGATCGAGTTCGTCCTGCTCCTCCCGTTCCTTGCTGCAGTATTCGCTGTACTGGTGGAGGTCGCGCTCCTTGCAGGAGACCAGGTGAGGCTCTGGCAAGCGGCTCGAGAGGCCGCCCGGGTTGCCGTAGTGGATCCTGACCCGATCCAGGCAGCCATCGCGGCCGAGTCGGGGGGTTTGTTCCCGTTGGAGCTCAGCATCGATCCCGACGTGGCTCACCGGATACAAGGTCGGCCCCTCACAGTTCGGATCCATTACGAGCCGCGGGGGCACCTTCCGCTACTCGGCCTGATCGTGCGAAACATAGATCTGGATGCGACCGCGACGATGCGGATCGAACAACCATGACCCTTTTGGTCGCCGGGCTCAGTCTCTCGCTGTCGGTGCTTCTCGGTGTCTTCTTCATAGATCTGGGTGAGGCTTCGACGGCGCGGGCTCGAGCTCAGTCGGCTGCCGACGCGGTTGCGCTGGCGGCCGTTGCAGAGGTGTCCCCTTACGGCACCGGACATCAAGAGAAGATCGCTCGTGCCTACGCCGAGCACAACGGGGGGCGGCTGATCGAGTGTCGATGCGTTGCGGGCTCCACGGCCGTCCAGGTGAGCGTAGCCGTAGACGGTGTCGAGGCCACGGCCAGAGCAACGTTCGACCCGGCGATGCTCTCCCCCGGGTCCCTCGCCTTCGACGACAAGGGGTTGCATGCTCGATTGGCAACTGCTGTAGAGCGGTTGATCGAGGCGACCCGTGGCTCGGTCTATGTCTCATCTGGGTACCGCTCGCCTCTCGAGCAGGCGAAGCTCTGGAGTGAAGCGGTGCGACGCTATGGGAGCTCCGAGGCGGCCAACGATTGGGTTGCGCCCCCCGGCTCATCGATGCACGAGCGAGGTTTGGCTGTTGACCTTGCTGGCGATATCCCGTTCGCGGTCCGAATGATCGAGGGGCTCGGTTTGCCTATGTACCGGCCCTTGTCGAATGAACCGTGGCACTTCGAGTTGGTTGGGAGCCGAAGCTAGGATGCAGCCTTCCCGTCTGAAAGGAACGCAGCGCTGTGATCTCCGATCAGCCCTACCGTCTCGTCGAGACCCTCGAAGGACGCTTCAAGGATCTCGAGACCGAGTTCCATCGCGCCTACTGGGATTCACAGATCGAGGCCACCCCGGAGTCCGAGCGTCGACGAGCCGAACTGGAACTCGAGCTGAGGCGGATCAAGGGTGACCCGGACGCTCTGGCCGCCGTCGAGGGAGCGCTGCAGGACGATATCCACGAGCCGGTCCTGAAGAGACAGCTCGAGGTCCTCAGATTGTCCTTGCTCGGCAACCAGATGCAGGAGCCTCAACGGGAGCTGCTGGTCGGATTGTCGAGTGCGGTCGAGAGCGATTTCGCATCCTTCCGCCCCGAGCTCGAAGGACGCGCGGTGTCCGACAACGAGATCGATGAGATCTTGAGGTCCTCGAACGACCCGGACTTGCGGCGATCCGCCTGGGAGGCGTCGAAAGAGGTGGGTGCCCTCGTTGCCGGCCGCGTCCGCGAACTGGCTCGCGTCCGCAACGAGATGGCCCGCGATCTCGGCTACCCAGACTACTACCGTATGTCGCTCGACCTGCAGGAGATGCCGGAGGAATGGCTGTTCGATGTCGTGGAGCGACTCGAGCAACTGACTGAGGAGCCCTTCCGGGCCTGGAAGAACGACCTCGACGGACGCCTACGGGAGCGCTTTTCGACCCAGAAGCTCTATCCGTGGCACTACGCCGACCCCTTCTTCCAGCAAACGCCCCCGGATGGACGCGTCAGCCTCGACGACGCCCTCCAGAACGTCTCCGCGTCGGAGATGTGTAACGAGACTTTCAGATCGTGGGGCATCGATCTCGCTCCTGTATTGGATTCGAGCGACCTTTATCCCCGCGACCGGAAGTGCCAGCACGCGTTCTGTTTGAATGTGGATCGCGACGGTGACGTGAGGATCCTCGCCAATGTCGTTCCGGGTGAACGCTGGGTCGAGGTCATGCTGCACGAGTCAGGTCACGCTGCGTACGACATCACGATCGATCCGAAACTCCCCTTCCTCTTGCGTCGGCCGGCACACATCTTCGTGACCGAGGCGATCGCGATCCTGGCCGGTCGGCTCACCCGCGATCCAGAATGGCTCACGAAAGTCGCCGGTCTGGGCTCATCGGAGGTCGGTGCGATCGAGGCTGACATCCGAAGGGCGAAGGCAGCCCACTCCTTGTTGTTCGCTCGTTGGGTGCTCGTGATGGTCCACTTCGAGCGCGATCTCTATGCGGATCCTGAAGCCGACCTCGACGCTCGTTGGTGGGAGTTGGTCGAACGCATGCAGTTGGTGACGGCTCCCCCCGGTCGTAGCTCACCCGATTGGGCAGCGAAGATCCACACAGCCGTCGCTCCGGTCTACTACCACAACTATCTGCTGGGCGAGATGCTGGCGTCCCAGCTAGAAGTGACCTGCGCGCGCGAATGTGGAGGCCTGGTCGGGATGAAAGAGGCAGGAACCCTTCTTGCGGAGCGGGTGTTCGCTCCGGGGAGCCTGATGACCTGGAGCGTCTTGATCGAGGAGGCGACGGGCCACAGCCTGTCGCCCGACGATTTCGTATCCGGGCTACTCACGAGCGCAAGCTGAGCTATCAGCGGAGGCTGGCGGTGGCCCGGAAGCGGGAGTAGAGAGCCGTGGCGCGCGGTGAGATGAAGACCACGCTCGAGGCACCGACGGATCCGACGGACACCGGCACGGTGACGTTGCCGATACGGCCGGCGTCCACTTGGGTGGCCAGAACGCCAAGCCGAAAGATCTCATCGGCAGAGATGTTGAGGTCGGTGAACTTGCGACCGGCTGCGATCCACCTGAGTACGGCCGAAGGATCCTTCTCCACCTGCTTGTTCAGCAGTTTCAGCATCTGGAGGAGAAAGCGCCCCTGGTTCGAGGTGCGGGCGATGTCTCCATCCTTGAATGCCTTCCTCGTTCGGACATAGGCAAGAGCTCTCCACGATGGCAGCCTGCGCTTTCCCGCTTTGAGGCGCGCTCCAGAGCCGCCGGGGTCGTAGATGTCGCGCTTCAAGGTGATGGGGACGTTGCCTATCCGGCGGATGAGACCCTCGAAACCCTGAAAACCGGTCAACACCCAGTAGTCGAGGCGGATCCCGGTGAGGTTCTCCAACGTTCTGGCAAGAAGCTGCGGGCCGCCCCTCTCCATCACCTCATTGATCTTCGCCGAGCCACGTCCCGGAATGTCCACCCACGAATCGCGCGGAAAGTTGAGTATCCCGCCGCGCATGGTCTCTGCGTTGATGCCCACGATGTGAATGGCGTCGGCGCGGGCGTGTTGTGGGTTCCCATGACGCGCGTCACTACCCAGCACCAGGATGTAGATCTTTCCGTCGTTCGGCTGAAACGTTTCATGGACGCGTCCAGCGAAGACGCCTGAAGCACGGCTTGCCGAACTGCCGTCCAGCATCGGGAACGCGGAGACGATTAGTGCGATGACGCCGAGGAGAGCGAGCGTGCGCCGCGTCATTTCGAGTCACCCTTCTTGTCGCCACCCTTCTTGTCGCCACCCTTGCGGTCCTTCCCGTTCCGACCGCGCGACGCCTTCTTCCGTTCCTTCCATTCCGGGAGCGGCCGCTGAACCGTCTCGAAAGCAACAACTTTCCAGCGACCGTGCTTCTTCTCGAGGAACAGGTCGGAGCGGTAGTCGATGCGAACCGCGTCTCGGTCACCTTCGACGCGGGCCTTGACGATGACTGTTCCGGCGGCGCGGCGCGCGCTGTCTGCTTGGATACCGATACGCCCCGAGCGGCGCATCGTTCTCACGGTCTCGGCTCGGGCGGTTATCCCCGGCCGAGCCGCCAGGAACGAGCTAGCGGCCGACGCAGCGAAGAATCTACGAACGACTCGTTTCCGGGTGGAGGGGTCGAGGAACAGGGCGGAGTGCAGCTCCTTCACAAGACCAGTCAATGGTTGTCGCTGTTTGCGAAGCCGAGCTTTCTCCACCTTCGTCAGCTTGGAGATGATCCCCGTCGCGAACGTTTGGATGCGCCATGGAGCCTGTTCGAGGATGACTGGGCCGTCGGCCGGCGTGCCCGACCGGTGGCCCGGTGAGCCCTCGCGCCTAGTGAGGGCGTATGCGGCTACACCGATCGTGGCAAGCATCACCACCGCTACCAGCGGGACCCAGGTCCTGCGAGAGGCGGCGATCGAGATATCCAATATCTTCCTTTTAGTTTGCGGTCGGTCGGCGAGGGTAGCGGAGCATCGAGCGGATGCAAGCCCCATCCAGCGATCTACAGCGCAAGGTTAGGATTGCTCACCTTTTAGTCAGTAGGGAGGATTTCCATCTATGGAGCTTGGGATCGACGTATCGAAGACCGATTCTCATGCGGTCGTGGACGTCAAGGGAGAGATCGACGTCTACACCGCGCCGAAGTTGCGAGAGAAGTTGATCGAACTAGTCTCGGAGGGTTCCTACGACGTGGTCGTGAACCTGGAAGGGGTCGACTTCCTCGATTCCACGGGGCTGGGCGTCCTGGTGGGTGCCTTGAAACGTGTGAAGGCCCACGACGGCAGTCTGTCGCTGGTTTGCACGCAGGACAAGATCCTGAAGATTTTCAAGATCACCGGCCTCACGAAAGTTTTTCCCATCCACGGATCGGTGGCCGAGGCGACCGGGGTCGAGTTAGCGCCCCCGTGACGGATGTTGAGCTCTCGATCCCGGCTCGGTCCGCCTATGTCGGCGTGGTGAGGCTCGCGATCGGGGCGCTCGCTCGAGCCGCCGAGCTGGATGAAGACGTCGTGGACGACCTCCGGATAGCGGTCTCCGAGGCCTGCACCAACTCGGTTCTGTCTCACGGGCGGTCGGGCGTCGATGCGCCCGTCACCATCACTTGGAGCGAGCAGCCGGACCGCCTGTTGGTGGAGATCGCCGACGAGGGGGCCGTCTACGATCCGGACGGGCTCGATGCCGACGATACCCAGGCACTGCTGAGGCTCTCGATGTCGGTCGCGATGCTCCGGAGCCTGATGGACGGGTGCGAGATAGCGCCGCGGGAGGGGGCCGGGATGGCAACGCGCTTCACGGTGCCGCGCCGCCCGTGATGGGGTTTACCAATTCTTTCCTGGGCCAATTTGACGTTTTGGGGACACAAAAGCTAACTTAGGGCGCCCAAAAATGGATGCCCAACTTTCGAAATCCGACCGCGAGCTTTTGAAGGCCATCTACCGGTTGACCCGGGATGGATCCTTCGCGCATACGGGGCGTCTGGCTCTGTCCCTCGGTCTGACGCCGGGCACGGTAACGGCAGCCGTGAAGCGCCTGGCCGAACGAGGTTTCCTGGAGCATCAGCCCTACCGCGGGGTAGAGCTGAGGGGGCCGGGTCGAGCTGCTGCGGTAACGGCGATCCGCCGTCACCGGATCGTCGAGCGGTTCCTCTCGGACATGCTTGGCTACCCGTGGAACGACGCCGACCGTCTCGCGGGGACGTTCGAGCACGAGCTCCCACAGGAGGTCGAAGAGCGGATGTTCGTAGCGCTCGACCGGCCCTCCACCTGCCCTCACGGCTTCCCGATCCCGGATCCCGATGTTGAGGAGATCCCGAACATGCCGCCGCTCTACGCGCTCGAACCGGGGGACGTGGCGGTGGTCGCCGTGCCCGGCTCGACCGACCCAGAGGTCATCGAGTTCCTCGACGCGATGGGGCTTCGTCCCGGCGTCACCGTCGAGGTGAAGGAAAAGCATCCCTTCGATGGACCCGTCGTCCTGAGGGTCGAGGGGCGCGATCGAACCATCGGCGAGAAGGTCGCCAACCAGATATACGTGCGCAAGGAACAGGCGGGGTAACCGTGCCACAGCCACAGTCACCGCATCTCGTGAAGTTGCAGATCGCAACACCCAACGACCCATGGCCGGATGAACGAAAAGAAGGAGGAAGCGACAGCATGAATCATCTGCTCGCCGCAGAGGGGGGATACCAGGAGTTCACGCTCGGCGGAGCCGAGTTCTTCTGGCTCTTCTTCTCAGCCGCAACCGCGATCCTGGCGCTCGTGATCGGGTACCTATTGATGCGCGAGGTCCTGGCCGCGGATAAGGGAACACCGAAGATGCAAGAGATCGCGGCCGCGATCCAGGAAGGCGCGCTTGCTTATCTCCGCCGGCAGTTCAAGACCATCGCGCTGATCACCATCCCTCTGGGCGCGATCGTTTTCGCAACTTCAACTGCGGTTCCTATGCCCGGCGGAGACGAGGCACTCAGCTTCGTCGAATCGGGGATCTTCCGGACGGCCGCGTTCCTCGCCGGCTGTTTCATGTCGGGCCTTACCGGTTTCATAGGCATGAGCCTCGCCGTGCGCGGCAACGTTCGTACAGCTGCGGCGGCGCGCTCGGGATCGCTCCCCGCGGCCTTGAAGGTCGCGTTCAGGACGGGCGGCGTCGCGGGGATGTTCACGGTTGGCCTGGGCTTGCTCGGAGCAACCATCATCATCCTGATCTTCCAGAACACCTCGTCCGCGATCCTGATCGGGTTCGGCTTCGGCGGCTCATTGCTGGCTCTATTCCTGCGTGTCGGAGGAGGCATCTTCACCAAGGCAGCAGACGTCGGTGCGGATCTCGTCGGTAAGGTGGAGGCCGGCATCCCCGAGGACGACCCACGGAACCCGGCGACCATTGCCGACAACGTGGGCGACAACGTCGGCGATTGCGCTGGTATGGCGTCGGACCTCTTCGAGAGCTATGAGGTCACGCTCGTAGCCTCGATCATCCTCGGCGTGGCCGCCTTCAACTCGATCGGATTGAACCCGGCACTCGGACTTATCTTCCCGGTCATCGCGCGCGCGATCGGTGTGCTCGCCTCCATTGTTGGCGTCTACATGGTTAGAGCAACCGACAAGGACAAGTCGGCGATGGCTCCGATCAATCGCGGCTTCCTTGCAGCCGGCCTCCTGACCGTCATCGGCACCTTCCTGGTGGCGCAGTTCTATGTGAAGGACCTGCGCGTGTTTTGGGCCGTGGTCGTGGGTCTCGTGCTCGCGCAGGTGGTCAGCAGGTTGACCGAGTACTTCACTTCGACCGAGACGGCTCCCGTACGCGAGATCGCTGAAGCGACCCGGACGGGACCGGCGACGACGATCCTTTCCGGTTTCTCTTCTGGGCTCGAATCGTCGGTCTACGCGATCATCGCCATCGCCGCGGCACTCGGTGTCGGGATCGCGTTGGGCGGGGGCAACCTGCAGTTCTCCCTCTATCTCGTCGCCTTGACGGGCATGGGGATGCTGGCTACCACCGGTGTCGTGGTTTCAGAGGACACCTTTGGCCCGGTTGCGGACAACGCGGCGGGTATCGCCGAGATGTCTGGCGAGTTCAGTGGCGAACCCGAGCGCATCATGGTGAGCCTGGACGCGGTGGGCAACACCACGAAGGCCGTGACGAAGGGTTTTGCGATCGGCTCGGCCGTCATCGCTGCAGTTGCGCTGTTCGCCTCCTTCATCGAGACGATCGCCGGGGAGCTGGGTCTGGACGCAGAGGGGTCCGGAGTCTTCCGGCTTCCCCAGACCCAGATCAACGTCGCCGATCCGAAGACGTTCATCGGACTTCTCATCGGGGGCTCGATCGCCTTCATGTTCAGCGCTCTGGCCATCAGGGCCGTCGGCCGGACCGCGGCGGTGGTCGTGGAGGAGGTGCGGAGGCAGTTCCGCGAGAAGCCGGGGATCATGAACGGCACCGAGCGCCCCGAGTACGGGCCGGTCATCGACATCTGCACCACGGCGTCTCTGCGAGAGCTAGCGACGCCGGCGCTGCTGGCCGTCCTCACGCCGGTGATCGTTGGCTTCGGTATCGATTATTTCGCTCTTGGCGCCTTCCTCGCGGCGGTCATCCTCACCGGCCAGTTGATGGCGAACTTCCTGTCGAACTCCGGTGGCGCGTGGGACAACGCCAAGAAGTACATCGAGGATGGGAACCTCGGGGGGAAGGGATCGGAGGCTCACAAGGCTGCGGTCATCGGCGACACCGTCGGCGACCCGTTCAAGGACACGGCCGGCCCCGCGCTCAACCCATTGATCAAGGTCATGAACCTCGTTTCGCTGCTGATCCTGCCGGCGGTCATCAACTTGAAGGACAACGACGTCGCCCGTTTCTCCATTGCAGGAGTGGCACTAGTCATCCTCGTCGCAGCGATCTCGTTCAGTAAGCGCAAAGGCGGCATGTCGATGCAGGGGGCGAACCCTGAAGCTCCCGCTTCCAAGCCGATCGGAGCGCAGGCGTAAAAGGCGGACCCGCACCGAAGGGGGGCCCTCGGGCCCCCTTTCTTGTGCGGTCAGTCCAAGTGGTAGGGGACGCTGACGACGACGACGCCCGGCTCGAACAGGAGATGTCGCTTCACGATGAGAGCGGTCTGCCCGTGCAGGATCTGGTGCCTCTTCTTGGGCACGACGAACTCCGGGATGATCACGGTGACGACCCGATCGAGCCCGTCGGCGTCGAACTGCCGTACGTATTGCAGGACCGAGGATCCGATGTCGCGGAAGGGAGCAGCCTCGATCTCGAGGGGGTGGGGGATCCGTGCGGTGAGCCAGTCGTCACCCAACTTTTCAACGGCTTCCGGCTCGAGTCCGAAAGAAACAGCTCGAAGATCGGTGGGCCGAAGCGTTTCGGCGTATTCGATCGCCTGCAACACGGCGTTGTTGATGCCGGCGACCATCACGAGTGCGAAGTTGCGTCCTGGTTCCTGAACGTCATCGGTCATCCCATGGATGTCGGACTTCGTGATCGGGATGTCGAGCACCTGGACCCCGGCTTCGTATAGGAGAGACGCCTTCAGCCGGTGCATACGAGGATGGCGAACGATCTCCGAGAGACCCCCGGCCTGAAGTACCTCGGGGATCACGACGGTCAGGAAATCGTCGCTGGCCAACTCCCGGCGCTTCTCGCGAAGGAATCTGCGGAGGGCCTTCGTGTTCGAGAATCCATCCCGTGCCAAGTGGAGCAGCGGTACGTCGGGAGCCAGCCGTTGCCACGCCGCGTCGTTCGCACGGTCGAAAGTTACGGCCGTCACTTCGGCAGCAGAGATGGATCTGACGTAGCCGACGGCGCGGGCGGTGGCCGCGTCCACCTTCGGCACGTACACCACGAAGCGCTGCTGCGTAGGGCGGCGGTCGGTGGGGCGGCGTTCGGGGTGTGCGAGCTGTTGTCCCACGTCCTGATAGTGAGAGTGGACCGAGTACATCCCGTACATGATCACGGGGATAGAGGCCAGGATGATCCAGGCTCCGCCGATGAACTTTGTCTGGATGATCACCAGGAGAACGATGCCGGTAACGCAAGCTCCGAAACCACTGCGAAGGGCCTTGATCTTCCAGCCCTGCGGTCTCACCTTTCGGAACCGTTTCGTCAATCCCGTCTGAGACAGCGTGAACGAGATGAAAACCCCGATCAGGTATAGCTGGATGAGCGCGTTCAGTTCTGCATCGAAGGCCCATATCAGGATGGATGCCAAGGTCGCGAGGATGATGACGCCGTTGGAGAACACGAGCCGGTCGCCGCGGTTCCTGAACTGGCGGGGCATGAAGTTGTCGTTCGCGAGGATGGACGACAGGCGCGGGAAGTCCTGATAGGCGGTATTGGCGGCCAGGATCAAGATCGCCGCAGTCATCACCTGTAGCAGATAGAAGAGGAACCCCTCGCCGTATATCGCAGCTCCGATCTGGGCGACCACGGTGCGTCCCGCGTCGTGGTGGAAGACGACGTTGGTGTGGTCGGCCAGCCACGAGATCCCCAGGAACATGGAGATCGTCAGCGCGCCCATGACCGACAGCGTTGTCGCCGCGTTCTTGGATTGGGGATAGCGGAAAGCGGCAGTTCCATCGGCGATCGCCTCGACGCCGGTCAGAGCCGTGGTGCCCGCGGCGAACGCCTTCAGGATCAGGAAGAACCCGAGTGGCTCCAGGGCGGGAAGCTGGTCGCCTGCGGATTCGGCTTGGGGGCAACCTCCCGCGCACTTGACGAATCCCACGACCAGCAGGAGATAGATGGATGCCACGAACCCGTAGGTGGGGATCGCGAAGAGAGTGCCCGACTCCTTTACGCCGCGCAGATTGGCGAGTGTCACGAGGACGACGAAACCGATGGCGACGATCACTCGGTGATCGTCGATCGAGGGCAGGGCGGAGCTGATCGCGTCCACTCCAGCCGTGATGGAAACCGCGACGGTGAGGACGTAGTCGCCCAGCAGCGCCGCGGCGGCCAGAAGCCCGGGGACCATCCCGAGGTTCTCGGCGGACACACGGTAGGCGCCGCCACCGGAAGGGTAAGCGTGCACGGTCTGCCGGTACGAGCTGACCACGATCGCAAGGACGCACGCCACGGCGATGGAGATGGGGATGGTCAAGCCGAGCGCCCCTGACGCGGTGCCGGCAGTCCCCAGAACTAGCATCGCCTCCTGGGTGGCGTAGGCGTTCGACGAGAGTGGATCCGAGGCAAAGACGGGGAGCGCGATGGTCTTAGGGAGCAATGTGTGCTCGAGCTCGCCCGATGACATCGGGCGACCGACGAAGATCCGCTTTATCGCTGCAGGGGCTCTGGACATCTATCCGTGCTCGGGGCTCGAAACCAGCTCGTATTCGGGATTGAGGACGACCAGCTCGCCGTCGTCATCGCGTCCGATGATCCCCTCCATTATCAGCCCGGTCCCAAGCGTGATTCCCGACATCGTCGGCCGCCCCAGCCACTTCGCGATAACTTCCCCCGTGCCGTCGATGATGGTGGCCTCGATGGATCCGCCGCCTTCCCTGGGATCGATCCGGATGTTCTGGATGACCCCGGCCACCTTGAACCTCTTCCGCGCCTCCAAGTCGGCGATCGGTGTTGTGTCGGCCAGGGAATCCCGCCACGAACGCAGGGTCTCAGCCCGGACCTCTTCCGGGGGTCGCGAGATGTTTTCGAAGGCCCGCCATATTCCTGCCACGATGGCGAAGTATGGCAGTATCGCCCGCGTTCTTTCCGACGGGTGGCTAAGGAGCTCGGACAGGTGCACGTCGTAATCGCCGGCTGTGGGCGCGTTGGGTCGGAGCTCGCAGCCAATCTGGAGAGACTCGATCATTCGATCGTCGTGATCGACAAAACCCGCACGGCGTTCGAAAGGCTCAAGCCCGACTTCGGCGGTAAGAAGATCGTCGGTCTCGGTTTCGACCGGGACGTGTTGGAGCGGGCCGGCATCGGAGAAGCGCAGGCCTTCGCAGCGGTTACCAGCGGCGACAACTCCAATATCGTGGCCGCGCGGATCGCCCGCGAGCACTACCGGATCCCGCAAGTCGTCGCCCGCATCTACGACCCGCGCCGGGCGCAGATCTATCAGCGTCTCGGGATCCATACGGTCGCGACGGTGAGGTGGACTACCGACCAGATCCTGCGTCAGGTGATCCCGGACGAGGTGCCGGTGGAGTACACGGTCGACAACGGCGAGGTGGTGATCACCGCCGTCACAGCCCCACCAGAGGTCGTAGGGAAGTCCGGCATCAGCCTCGACGCGGACGGACTGAGGCGAGTCGTCGCGGTAAGTCGCTTCGGGGTGCCTCGAGTGCCTGATAAGAAACTCACGATCCAGGAAGGCGACATCCTTCATGTGGCCGTGCTGCGCGGAGACGCGCCGGACCTCGTCGAGCATCTGAAGAAGTCCGGGGAGCCGGAATGAATGCTATGCGGATCGCGATCGCCGGCGCCGGTAATGTCGGGTTCTATGTTGCCTCGGACCTGCGCGCCAAGGGTCACGACATCACCCTCATCGAGCAGAACAAGCAACTGATCGAGCAGCTCAGAGAGGAGCTGCCCATCAATTGGGTCGAAGGCGACGCCTGCGAGCTGTACACCTTGGACTCGGCGGTCCTCTCATCGTGCGAGGTCATGGTGGCCGCGACGGGTGACGACGAGGACAATCTCGTCATCGCGTTGCTGGCCAAGCAGGAGTTCGCGGTGCCCCGAGTCGTAGCTCGCGT
>JALZJQ010000037.1 GCA_030859685.1 Actinomycetota bacterium
CTCGGGGACGACCGGGCCCGGGCCGCGGGTCTGCTCGCCGCGCTCGCCGGGCGCGCCAACGAGACCCTCGATGCGCTGCGCGACCTGGCCCGGGGGATCTTCCCGCCGCTGCTGGCGGACAAGGGCATCGCGTCCGCGCTCGAGGCCCACATCAGGAAGCACGAGCTCGACGTCGTGCTGTCGGTGGACGAGAGCGTGAGCGGGGCGCGCTTCGAGGAGCGGGTCGAGATCGCGGTCTACTTCTGTTGCCTCGAGGCGTTGAGCGCGCGCCGGGATGGGACCACGATCTCTCTGGTGGCGCGCGACGGGAGCGTCGAGATGAGCTGCACCGCTGTGATGCTCGACGGTGCGCGTCTCGAGAGCATCAGGGACCGGGTCGAGGCGTTGTCGGGCATGGTCGAGCTCGAGGACCACGGGGAAAGCAGCGCGTTGCGGGCGAGCTTCCCGGTCGCGATGCTGGCGGTGGCGAGGTGACGCGCTCGAGAGCGATGAGTCTGCGCCCGGGGAGGATCGCGTGGGGGCTGTGTGCGACCGGCATGCTGATCACCATCGCGTCGGCCTTCCTCTTCCTCCTTTCGCTTGGTGAGCGCGTTCCGGAAGAGTACGGGACGGTGGGAACCGACCTTCTCGACGTCGTGGTCAGCACTAGCGTCCTCGTGCTTGGAACCGTCATCGCGTTGCGCCAACCCAGGAACCCGATCGGGTGGTTACTGCTGGCGGCTGCTCTCGCGTTCGCGGTCGGCGGGTTCAGCGCCGCCTACGCCCTGAGAGGCCTCATAACCGCTCCCGGGTCTCTCCCGGGCAGTGACGTTGCCGGGTGGGCCTATCAATGGACGTGGGCGCTGGGGTTCGGGCCCATCCCACTCGTGCTTCTCCTCTTCCCCGATGGTCGTCCCATATCGAGAAGGTGGTGGGTCGTCGGTGCGCTGGTCGGCGCGGCCGTTCTATTGACGATCGGCCCGGTCGCAACGGTGATGTGGCCACAGCGAGGCGTGCAACTCTTCCTGGACCCGAACGAAACTGATGGCTTAGAAGCGGCGCTCCCGTTCTTCGTGACTGCCGCCGTCTTCTTCATGTCCGCCACCGCGCTGGCTGCGATCCACCTGATCCTGCGGTTCCGGCGCGTGAGAGGCGAGCAACGCCTGCAACTCAAATGGCTTGCAACTGCCGGGACGGTCTGGGCGACTTTCATCCTGATCGACTCACTCACGAACATCTCGTCCTTCGGAATAGTGGGCGCACTTCTCTCCATCGTTCTGTTCCTGTTCATCCCGCTGGCCGTGGCCATAGCCATCCTGAAGTACCGCCTCTACGACATCGACGTCGTGATCAACAAGACGCTCGTGTTAGGTGCCCTGGCCGCGTTCATCACCGGCATCTACGTCGCGGTCGTGGTCGGCATCGGGGAGCTGTTGGGGTCATCGGAGGAGCCCAACCTGGCGCTCTCGATCGCCGCCACCGCGATCGTGGCGATCGCCTTCCAGCCGGTCAAGGACCGGGTCGAGCGGGTCGCCAACCGGCTCGTCTACGGGGTCCGCCGGACCCCCTATGAGGTCCTGGCCGACTTCTCCGACAAGGTCGCGACCTCCTATGAGACCCACGAGGTGACCCCGGCGATGGCCCGGACCCTGGCCGAGGCGACCGGGGCGGCGCGCGCCGAGGTGTGGCTCGCGCTCGACTCGAGTCTCGTGCTGTCGGCGTCGAGCGCGGATGGGGCGCGCTCGGGGGCCGAGGTCGTGGCGCTGGGTGAGGGCGGCGTCGAGGCGATCGAGGGCGTTGATGCGGTCGTTGCCGTGACCCACCAACAAGAGCTCCTCGGTGCGCTCGCCATCGCCAAGGACCGGGCCGAGCCGGTCACCAGCGCGGACCGGCGCCTGCTGTCTGATGTCGCGGCGCAAGCCGGCATCGTGCTGCGCAACGCGCGCTTGACCGCGGAGCTCCAGGCGCGCCTCGATGAGATCTCGGTCCGGGCGGAGCAGATCAGGGAGTCGCGCCAGCGCATCGTGGCGGCCCAGGACCAGGCTCGCAGACGGCTCGAACGAGACATCCACGACGGCGCCCAGCAGCATCTCGTGGCGCTCGCGGTCAAGCTCAACCTCGCCAAGACCATGACCGAGAGAAAGCCCGAGCGGGCTGCTCCGATGGTCGATCAGCTCGAGGCCGAGATGGGCGACGCGCTCGAGACCCTCACAGACCTCGCGCGTGGCATCTATCCCCCACTGCTCAAAGACAAAGGCATCGCCGCGGCGCTCGAGGCGCGCGCCGCGAGCGCACCGTTCGAGCTCACCGTCGTCGATGCCACCCGGGCGCGCGCCGATGAGGCGACCGAGGCGGCGATCTACTTCTGTTGTCTCGAGGCGTTGCAGAACGTCGCCAAATACGCACAGGCCGGCGCGGTCGTGGTCGAGCTCGATGACTCCGATGGGCTGGCTTTCAGCGTGACCGACGACGGGAGCGGCTTCGAGGTCGACGCGGTCGGCGGTGGGAGTGGGTTGCAGGGCATGGCCGACCGGCTCGCCGCCGTCGGCGGCGCCATCGAGGTCGACTCGAGTCCGGGCGCGGGCACGACCGTGGTGGGACGGATCGGGGTGCGGGAGGTGAGCCGACGATGAGAGCTCGTGGCATCGCAACTGTCATGCTGATTGCCTCGGTGCTCCTGATCGGAGGCGCGGGTCTTGGCGCAGTAGTCAACCGGGAGGTGTCGCGGGGCCCCAGCGACCCGGGGTGGGTCGCCTTCGCGTTCGGGACTGTCATCCTCGCCTTCAGCGCCTCCGGTTACGTGGTGGCGCGTCGCAGAAGGGACAACTCGCTTGGATGGCTTCTGCTCGGGCTCGGAACCATCGAGTCGCTTGGAGGTGCCGCCGACGCCTACGCGACCCATGCGCTGCTGAACCGGCCCGGTTCGCTTCCCGGAGGAGAGATGGCAGCGTGGGCCGCCGACTTCGTCATCAGCGGACCGGGAATCATCTTCGGAGCCCTGACCTTCGTGTTGCTCCTGTTCCCGGACGGGCGTCTCCCGGGCCGGCGGTGGAGGGCCACCGCGGCTACAGGGATGGCCGGGATCGTACTGGCCCAGATCGCCATCGCTCTCAGCCCGGGTCCTTTGCCGGGGTTCAGAACGGTTGAGAACCCGCTGGGAGTGGCCGGGTTCGAGGAGGCCTTTGCCATCATGGAGTCGGTTGCCTTTGCCGCTCTGGTGATCTCGTTGGTGGCCGCGGCAATCTCACTAGTCATGCGTTTCCGCCGCTCACGCGGCGTCGAGCGACAGCAACTGAAGTGGTTCACCACCGCCAGCGCGTTCCTCGCGCTGGCCATCCCGTCCGGGCCCATCTGGTGGGGTGTCTTCCCCGGCATCGGAGTGGTTGTCTGGCCCCTGCTGTTCGGCGGAGCCCTAGCCGCGATTCCGATCGCGATGGGCATCGCCATACTCAAGTACCGCCTCTACGACATCGACGTCGTGATCAACAAGACGCTCGTGTTCGGTGCCCTGGCTGCGTTCATCACCGGCATCTACGTCGCGGTCGTGGTCGGCGTCGGGGAGCTCTTGGGTGGTTCGGACGAGCCCAACCTGGCGCTGGCGATCGCCGCCACCGCGCTCGTGGCGATCGCCTTCCAGCCGGTCAAGGAGCGGGTCCAGAGGGTCGCCAACCGGATCGTCTACGGCGCCCGCTCGACCCCGTACGAGGTCATGGCCAACCTGTCACGTGCCGCCTCGGGCGCCATCGAACCCCATGACATCCTGCCCTCGGTCGCCGCCGTGGCGGCCTCCGGGGTCGGGGCGCGCGCCACGCGCGTGAGCCTCGTGCTGCACTCGGGCGAGACGCTCGAGGCGACCCATCCACAGGAGCTCGAGGTCGAGCCCGATTATGACGTCGTGGTGGCGTTGACCCACCGCGACGAGACCATCGGCGAGCTCGCCGTGGCCAAGGCGGCAGGTGAACAGCTCAGTCCCGGAGATTCCAAGCTGCTCGAGGATCTCGCGGCCCAGGCCGCACTGGCCCTGCACAACGCCCGGCTCGCCATCGAGCTCGGTGCACGGCTCGATGAGATCAGCATCCAGGCACAAGACCTCGATGCCTCGCGCCGGCGCATCGTGAGCGCCCAGGACGACTCCCGTCGCAGGCTCGAGCACGACATCAGCTCGGGTCCACAGCGGAGCCTCGAAGACATGCGGGCCGAGCTCGGCGTCATCAAGGAGACCCTCGGGGACGACCGGGCCCGGGCCGCGGGTCTGCTCGCCGCGCTCGCCGGGCGCGCCAACGAGACCCTCGATGCGCTGCGCGACCTGGCGCGGGGGATCTTCCCGCCGCTGCTGGCGGACAAGGGCATCGCGTCCGCGCTCGAGGCCCACATCAGGAAGCACGAGCTCGACGTCGAGCTGTCGGTGGACGAGAGCGTGAGCGGGGCGCGCTTCGAGGAGCGGGTCGAGATCGCGGTCTACTTCTGTTGCCTCGAGGCGTTGAGCGCGCGCCGGGAGGGGACCACGATCTCTTTGGTGGCGCGCGACGGGAGCGTCGAGATGAGCTGCACCGCCCTGGTGCTCGACGATGCCCGGCGCGAGAGCATCCGGGACCGGGTCGAAGCGTTGTCGGGCACGGTCGAGCTCGAGGACCACGGGGAGCGCAGCGCGTTGCGGGCGAGCTTCCCGGTCGCGATGCTGGCGGTGGCGGGGTGACGCGCTCGATGACGGCTTCGCATTCGACCGGCCACCGACGAATCACTTCTTTCGAAGCTGGTGCGTCATGACGAGATCCACGGCAGCAAGGATCGCGTGGCCTGTATGCGTTCTATCGGTCGCGTTGCCGGTCTCATCAGTCTTCATGGAATCGGAGATACCTTCGGGATCTGCGGCAAGCGAGGCCGCTGTGATCGTCTCCTTCGCTCTGTTCGTTCTGTCTTTCGCGGCAACGGGGTTGGTTCTCGCAACTCAACTTCCGCAGAACCCGCTGGGTTGGCTTTTCTGTGGCACTGCGCTCAGTTGGGGTTTGGGGGCGTTCGGCATCCCTTATGCCGAAACAGCTCTTCGGAACCAATTGCCGCTGGCGAGTGCGGCGGGTCTTGTCGGGAACTTCGCCTGGGGGGTCGGCATCGCACTGGCGACGGTCTTCCCGTTCCTTCTCTTCCCCTCGGGCAAGTATCTGAGTTCTCGTTGGAGGTGGGCAGGTCGCCTCGCCCTTGCCTCCGTGGTCGTTTTCGTCATTGCTACCCTCTTCAAACCCGGTCGCATCCCCGACCTCGCCGTAGAGAACCCCCTCGGGGTGGGCGACGATCGAGGGATCTTCGAAGCGCTGAACGGTGGCAGCCTCGTCACCGTGGTGCTTGCCGCCCTCGCAGGAGTGGTCTCTCTGATCCTTCGCTTCCGACGCTCGGACGGGGAGCAACGCCAGCAGTTCAAATGGCTCCTGTACTCGGGCCTGATCGTGGCGGCGGGAATGATCGTCGGTGGACTGATCGAGTCACGGGGCAACCTCAGTGAAACGACGATCAACTACACCAACGCTCTCACCACGACGGTCATATGCACCGTTCCGATCGGGATGGCCGTAGCCATCCTCAAGTACCGCCTCTACGACATCGACGTCGTGATCAACAAGACGCTGGTGTTCGGTGCCCTGGGTGCGTTCATCACCGGCATCTACGTCGCGGTGGTGGTCGGCATCGGCGAGCTGCTGGGGTCATCCGAGGAGCCCAACCTGGCGCTGTCGATCGCCGCCACCGCGATCGTGGCGATCGCCTTCGGGCCGGTCAAGGACCGGGTCGAGCGGGTCGCCAACCGGCTCGTCTACGGGGTCCGCCGGACCCCCTATGAGGTCCTGGCCGACTTCTCCGACAAGGTCGCGACCTCCTATGAGACCCACGAGGTG
>JALZJQ010000038.1 GCA_030859685.1 Actinomycetota bacterium
CCCGAGAGGCAGCTACCCGGCGGACGGTGATCTGGTCGCCGGAACCAACTGCAGACCCAGGCGGGACGATAAGGAACGCAAAGCGCGGCGCGCCCCGTAGGCGAGCCTCTCGTCCTTCGCCGAGGAAGTGATGGAGGCGGCCAGCTCCTCGAGTATCTCGATCGCACGCGGCGTGTCGAGGTCGTCGTCTAGCGCCTCGTCGAACGCCACGATGACATCCGCCAGCTCCGCGTCCGGCGTGGCTGCGGATCGCACCTTGGTGCTCGCGGCCCTCGTGATCATCGAGGCGACCCTCTCCTGGTTCGCCAGGGCTGGTTCGTCGAAGTCGAGCGGAGTTCGGTAGTGGGTGCGAAGGAGGTAGAGCCGCAGAGCGTCCGCCGAATACCGCTGCAACATATCGCGCACGAAGACCATGTTGCCGTCGGACTTCGACATCTTCTCGCCGCCCATCCTAACCATCTCGACGTGAACCCAGAAGCGGGCGAACGGGTGTCTGCCCGACACGGCTTCGGACTGAGCGATCTCGCACTCATGGTGCGGGTACACGAGGTCACTCCCTCCCCCATGGATGTCGATCTGGGGGCCTAGATATTGCAAGGCCAGCGCCGAGCACTCGATGTGCCAGCCCGGCCTCCCCAGCCCCCACGGGCTCTCCCACGACGGCTCGGACGACGCCGACCTCTTCCACAGGACGAAATCGAGCGGGTCATCCTTGCGCGGGTCATCGACCGTCGAACCGTCCTGAGTCGCCTCCACCTCCAACATCGCGTCGCGTGGCAACCGACTGAGGTGACCGAAATCGGAACGGTGACTCACGCGGAAGAAGACGTCACCGTCGATCTCGTATGCGAAGCCATCAGCCAGCAAGCGCTTGATGATCTCCTGCATCTGCTCGATCGATCCCGTGGCGCGCGGATAGGCCCGCGCAGGCAACAACCCCAATGCCGCGACATCTTCGAGGTAGATCCCTATGAAGCGATCGCCCAGCTCCCGATAGGAGACACCCGTTTCCCGTGCGCGCTTGAGGATCGATTCATCCACGTCCGTGATGTTCTGCACGTAATCGACCCTCGCCCCATGGTGCGCGACGTGTCGTCCCAGGATGTCGAACTGCAGGTAGGTTCGAGCGTGACCCAGGTGCGTGGTGTCGTAGGGAGTAACGCCGCACACGTAAAGCGTTACTGGGTTGACTGGTTCGAAGAGATCCTTGGATCGCGTCAGGGTGTTGAAGAGTCGCATCGCCACGGCTACGAGGCCCCGAAGCGGAACAACTCGTAGTGCACCCTGCGGTTCGGCACGCCCTGGGCTCTGAACTGATCGGCCATGGCCCGGATCATCACCACCGGCCCGCAGATAAGGATGTCCTTCTCGTCCAGCCCTCCACTTCGTCTCTCGACCTCGGCGGCCGTCAAGAATCCCTCCTCGTCCTCGGGCACCACGATGAGGCGAAGTCCCTCGGTCCGAGCGCTTATTTCCGTCAGCTCGTCGAGGAAGTACGCTTGCTGCCGGCTCTTCACCGCGAAATAGAAGTCCACGCGGTGGTCGCCGTCGCCGAAGCTGCGCGCCATGCTCAAGAATGGCGTCACGCCGATCCCGCCCGCGACCCAGATCTGGCGAGGATTCTTCACTCTCAGGTGGCCAAAGCCGCCGTAGGGTCCTTCGACCCGTGCCCAGGCTCCCCCTTCCAGCGCGCGCATGGCCGTCGTGTAGTCCCCCACCGCCTTGACCGCCACCCTCAGGTCCGGCGCGTCCCGGGCGGACGTGATCGAAAAGGGGTGGAACTGGTTCTTCACGTCACCGGGACGCAAGGTGATCAACTCTGACGGTCCCTCGGAAACGTGCGCGAATGGGTGGAACCTGCGGGCCATCTCTTTCGAGCTGAAGGTGAGGAACACGAACTGGCCCGGCGTGAACCGCACCCTTCCGTTCGTGGGCGACATCACGATCTCGATGACCGCCTGATCGAGCGGCGTCACGCCGGTGACGCGGTAGTCGTATCTCTTGACGAGGAGATCGCCCGCGACTGACCGCCTCACGTAGGTCACGAGGGCGGCCGCGGACAGAACCAACAGGTACACGGTCAGCGCCGGAGACACCGATTTCGTCCCGGGGGTCCGGAAAGCATGAAGGGCACCCACGATGAAGATCGCTCCGAAGGTTCGTTGCACATAGACGAACAACTCGTGGTTCAACTTGGCATAAAGCGTCAAGCCAACCGAAACGGCCATTGCCACCAACGCGATAAGACCGAGAAGAACCGTCCATCCTCGGGACGGATCGAGCAGCTGGAGCGCGCTGTCCACCGAAACTGATGCCGCCCCCGAGATCACCAACAAAGCGTGAGCCGCCACCAACAGGAACGCGACCCGGCCCAGCACCCGGTGAACCGCGTACATCTTGTCCAGGCCGCCGAAGATTCGTTCCACCGTTCGCAAGCGAGTTCCCAGGATGATGTTGAGGGCGAAGGCGCTGATGCCGGCCAACCCGAACGCCACCCCCACGGCGGTCAGAGAAGTGGAAGCGTCGGAGAACCTCGGATCCAGTGGCGACGATGTCGCCCACAACACCACGGGAGCGAGGCAAAGCAGAGCGAGAAGCGCCACGCCGCGGCCCATCTTGGACGTCATCGCTGCATGGTAGTCAGCTACGCTGCCCAGTCAGGCCGCGTCGAGTGGAGCGTGAAACACGGGATGGATCCGACCCAGGGCGACGACAAGATCTCCGCACAGGCTGATGGACCCAGGGGTATCCCCAGCCCGCTGAACGTCGTGGCCGGCTACGCGTGGCGACTTCTCGTCATCCTTGCCGCGGCGGCTGTGATCGTCTACGTCCTTGTGAAGCTTCGGCTGATCGTCCTTCCGGTCATCATCGCCCTGCTCATCTGCACTCTGCTCGCCCCCCTGGTCGACCGGCTCAAGCAACGACGTTGGAAACCGGCGCTGGCCACGTGGACGGTTCTCGGTTCGGCAATCTTGATCCTGGCCGGCCTGATCGCCGTCGTCAGCCCGCAGGTCGGGGCTCAGGTCGGGGACATGGGCGACGCGGTTCGAGATGGCAGCGACCAGGTGCTCGAGTGGTTGACGAGAGGACCCCTCGACCTGTCGCAGCAGGAGATCCAGGGGTTCATCGACCGTATCGGACAGAGGATCCGGGAGAACAGCAGCTCGATCACGGGCGGCGTCGTAAGCGGAGCCATCGCGATCGGTGAAGCCATAGCCGGGTTCTTCCTGATGATGGCCTTGTTGTTCTTCTTCCTGAAGGATGGCGGCAAGATCTGCGATTGGGTCCTCCGTCAGTTCCGGGAACCACAACGAACCCATGTCGCCGAATCCGGACGACGAGCCTGGGGGGCGCTCAGCGGATACGTCCGCGGGACGGCCATCGTCGCGCTGGTTGACGCGGCCCTGATCGGCATCCTGCTCGCGGTGCTCGGCGTGCCACTGCTGGTCCCGCTCGTGGTCTTGACCTTCTTCGGGGCGTTCTTTCCCTTGATCGGAGCCACGGTCGCGGGGATCGTCGCGGCGCTCGTCGCGCTGGTGACCGAGGGAGTCTCGGATGCTCTCATCGTGGGAGCAGGCATCCTCGTGATCCAGCAGATCGAGGGCGACGTGCTGCAGCCACTCGTGTTGGGCCGGTCCGTGCGGCTGCACCCGATCGTGATCCTGCTGAGTCTCACCGCTGGGGCCATCCTGGCGGGGATCGCGGGAGCGTTCCTAGCCGTGCCGGTGACGGCGGTCGGAGTGGCCGTCGGTAGCTATCTGCGCGGCCTGAACCGAGATGAGAACGATCCCGTCGCGTATCAAACGACCGCGAGGGATGCAGAAGCCTCTAGCTAGAAAACCACCTTCGTCGTGAGCCAGCTCGTTGCCGCATCCGTGTCTCCCGTCACCGTCACGACCCCTGGATCGGCCCTACCGGTGAGGTTGCGGCAGAATTCGAGCGGGTCCCCAGAGATTCTCGCTCGGGAGCCAGAGCCCAGAACGAAGTCTCCGCCCGCATCGCCGGTTAGGACCAGCCGGGCGTCGGCCTTCGAGCGACGGCCCCAATCTCGCACGACGTCTGCTACCAAACGTCTCTCCCATTCCCCCACGGCGAGTTCCCTGCCCGTCGCGCGTGCGATATCGATCCGGTGCATGAAGACATCGCGCGTGAACACGGTGGCCATCAGGAATCCAACCGTGGCAGGTCCAATGATGCCGGCGTAGAAGGGAACGATCCCTGCCATACGCGTCGCCCGGGTGCGGAAGGACAAGAAACGCGGCAGGGCGTTCTCGAGGCCGCTGAGCAACTCGCGAGGGGAAAGATCGCGGCGGTCGTTCACCTGCAGCTCGTTCTGCACGTCAGTTGCCGTCGGAAGTTGCTTCCTCCCGGGAACGAGGGCGCGCAGTTGATGCCTGAATTCCGATGCCGACGTGAAGAACTCAGCCCAGCCGAGGAGATGCGCGGCGATGTCCTTCACCCTCCAGCGTTCACAATCGGTGGGCGCGTTCCAGTCCTCGGGGTTCAGCGCGCGCAGTTCACGCACCAAAGCAGCGTTCTGTGCCTCGGCGAGACTCCAAGCTTCTGCCCGTGTCGGTCGTATGAGGACACCGGAGTCGAGCGACGTCGCGGTCATGAGACGTCCGCAGTGGTCGGCAATCCTGATGCTCGCCAGGCCCCCATGCCACCAGACACATTGACGGCGTTGGGGTGGTCGTGCGCCAGGAGATAGCTCGTCGCGACCGATGAACGGAATCCGCTGCCGCACAGGACCGCCACTCGCTTGCTCGTTGGAACCTCATCAAGTCGTTCGGGGAGTTCGGCGCCCGTGATGTACGTCGCCCCCTCGATGTGTCCTTCCGCCCATTCTGAAGGCTGCCTCACGTCGAGGACCTCGAGGACGCCCTCGTCCATCTCTTCCGCTACCTGTTGCACCGTCATCTGGGGGATGGACTCCGTCGGTCTCCCACTCGTGCGCCAGGCATGCATGCCTCCCGACAACCAACCGATGGGCGGCGGATAGCCGATCCTGAGGAGCTGCCAGGTCGCGTCCCACAGATCCGAGGGTGAGTCCAGGACAAGGAGGACCTCCGCGCCCTCCTCCAGAACGGTTCCGGCCCAGGTGGAGAAGGAAGCCCCTAGGGCAACGTTCAAAGCGCCGGGGATGTGAGCTCCCCAGAACGCCTCGACTGAACGAGTATCCAGTAGGACGGCGCCCGACCGGAAGCGCGACTCCACCTCGTCCGTCTGCATGGCAGGGGGCTCTCCCAGCACCCCGAGCAACGGAGGGCCCGCGAGGTTCTGGGCACGCATCCGTCGCCAGTAGGGAGGTACTGCCGGCAGATTGTCGATGCGGATGCATTCGTCCACGAACTCCTCCGAAGAGGAGACCCTCGACAACACGACGTTCGTCTTGCGCTCGTATCCGATCGTCGTGGAGAGGCGGCTGCCTATGTTCCCGCCACATAGAGATCCGGAGACGTGTGTGGGCCACACCTCGACGTGGTCCGGCAGGCGCCACAGGATCTTCTCCTGGATGGTGTGACAGAACTCCCTCGCCGCCTCGCGCGCTTGTACGGTCCCTCCGAGAAGGTCGGGGCGGGCCAGGTCACCAACCAGCAGGGCTCCTCCGGACAACATGAGGGCGGGCTCGTCCCCCGCCGTTCGGTCGTACACGAGCAGACTGACGTGCTCGGGAGTGTGGCCGGGCGTGTGAACGAACTCGAACCCCACGTCCCCGACCTCGATGATCTCGCCATCTTTTACCTGCCGATGTTCGTAACCGAGGCCTGCGCCGGCGTATCCCAGGAGCTCGACACGCTGCCGTGCCCCCAACTCGCACAATCCGGTGAGGTAGTCGTTGTGACCGTGAGAGTCGATCGCGTAGGCGATCCGGAGCCCTTCTTTGCGCGCCGCTTCGAAGTAGCCCTCGACGTCACGTCGTGGATCCAGCACCAGGGCCTGACCCGTTGCCTCATCGCCGACGAGATAGGACGCATGTCCCAGGCTTTCCAGATAGAACTGTTTGAAGAACATCAGCGCGACTGGGCCCTCATCTCTTTGATCATTCCTTTGAGACCATCCGAGTTATCCACCCGGTAGTCCTCCTGGGTCTCCAGAGAACGGAGTGCCGGCGGGAGCTTCGTGAGCGATTCGCGACACAGCGACTGGATCTCCGAGAGGGAAGGAGACGGACCAACCCTAAGACCATCGCGCATGACCATCTTCATCAGCGATCGCCCCTCGACCTGTTCGCTCTCGAGAGCGATCACATCCCGTTGGTACTGTCCGTCGTCTTCGACGCGGTAGACCTGCTTGCAGCCCGGAAGGGTGACTTTACCTGCCGACAACTTGATCTTGGGACCGTGATCATCCGCTACGAGTTTGTACACGCCCCCCAGCGTAGGAGCATCTGCGCTCGTGCCCAACTGAGTCCCAACACCGAACGAGTCGACGGGAACGTCATCATCCAAGAGATCCTTGATCCGGTACTCGTCGAGGTCCCCTGACAGGATGATCCTCGTGTCCTCGAGCCCCGCCTCGTCGAGGATCTTGCGGACCGAACGCGTCTGGGAGGCCAGTTCGCCGGAATCGATGCGCACGCCCCGCAACCTCATGCCCCGGTCCCGCAAGTCGTTGGCCACACGCGCCGCCCGCCGCGCGCCCTCCTCGATGTCGAATGTGTCGATCAGCAACACGGCCGCCTCGGGAAAGTCCTCCATGTAGGCACGGAAGGCCGCTTCTTCGTCTTCGAAAGCCATGACGTAAGAGTGGGCCATCGTGCCGCTGACCGGAAGTCCGTAGAACTTCCCCGCCAGAACGTTAGAGGTACCCGTGGCCCCACCGACAAAGGCGGCCCGAGCCGCCTTCAAGGCCGCATCCGCGGCGTGATCGCGGCGCAAGGAAAAGTCGACGAAAGACCGATCGCGGCAAGCGATCGCCACGCGGGCCGCCTTGGAGGCAACCATTGTCTGGAAGGTGATGCAGTTGATCAGGAACGCCTCGAGAAGCTGCGCTTCGATGAGAGGAGCGGTCACGCGCAGGAATGGTTCGCGCTCGAAGACGATCTCGCCCTCAGGTATGGCCCATACGTCGCCGGTGAAGCTGAGCTCGGACAGATATGCAAGAAAATCCTCCGAGAAGAGACTCAGGGACCGCAGGTAGTCGATCGAATCGCTCTCGAACGTGAGGTTCTCGATGTACTGGAGAGCCTGGTCCAATCCGCACGCGATCATGAAGTTCCTTCGCGGCGGTAGTTCGCGCACGAAGAGGTCGAAGGTTGCTCCACCGCTCATCCCCTGGCCGTGATAGCTGGCGGCCATCGTCAGCTCGTACAGGTCGGTAAGGAGCGCCACGTTCGTGTCGTCCACCCAGCTCATCCGAGCCGGCCCCCCGCCGTCTCTACAGCTCTGAGGGCACGCTCGCCGTCTCCGCTTTCGAGGTCGACGGCACGGATGCCATCCTTAAGAAGGATCGTTTCGAATCCCAGCTCGAGCGCGTCCAACGCGGTCTCCTTGACGCAGTAATCGGTCGCCAACCCCAGGATCACCACCCGTCGGATCGAGCGGTTCCGTAGAAGGTCTACCAACGGAGTCGGGGCATCATCCCCTGTGGCGGTATCCCTTGCGGTGAATCCGGAGTAGCCGTCCTCACCTCGGGTTCCCTTGCGAACGATCTCGCCTTTGACCTCGAGGTCGGGGTGGAACTCCGCACCCCATGTCCCCCCGACACAGTGAACAGGCCAGGCACCGCCGTCCACGTCGAAGTGTGGCGTCCTCTCGGGGTGCCAGTCCTGCGTGTAGACGACGAGAGCGCCGTCGGCCAGAGCGCTCTCGATCTCGCGATTCGCCATCGGGATGACGCGCTCACCACCCGTCACGTAGAGACTCCCGGCCGGGTCCGCGAAATCATTCTGGACGTCGACGACCACGAGCGCCGTCCCTTCGTCGTACTCCACCATGGCTGTGCTCCCGCCGAGACCCTGCCGGTTGCGTTCCCCCTCAGTTTTCCACGGGATGAACGTGTGAGCGCCACAGGTGGGGAACGACGATTCTCGAGATTGCAGCGCATCCCGCCCGGTCACGTTTTCTAGCGGTCGGCGTACTGAGCCTTGATCGCAACAACGGAGTCGAACGAGCTCAAGAAGAGATCCAGGAGGTCGGGGTCGAAGTGCGTCCCCCGGCCCTCTCGGAGGATATCGAGGGCCTTGCCCAGCGGCATCGCCCTCTTGTACACGCGATCCGATGTCAGAGCATCGAAGACATCTGCTATCGCAGCGATCCGGCCTTCGATCGGGATCTCTTCTCCGGCGAGGCCGCGCGGGTAACCGGTGCCGTCGAACTTCTCGTGGTGAGTGAGCGCGACAGTGGAGGCCACGTCCAGCAGATTGGACTTAGACCCGACGAGGATCCGGTAACCGAGGTCGCAGTGCGTCTCGATCACCACGCGTTCGTCAGGCGTTAGGGGGCCGGGCTTCAAGAGGATCTGGTCGGGGATACCGATCTTGCCCACATCGTGCATCTGACTCGCCAGCCTGAGGACCTCGACCCGTTCCGAATCTTCGTCCATCGTGCCGGCAAGCAGGCCGCAGTAGCGACTCATGCGCTCGATGTGGCGACCCGTTTCGTCGTCTCTGAACTCGGCCGCGATCGAAAGTTTTTGGATCGTCTCCTCGCGCGATAGCCGTAGTTCCTTCTCGGCATTCTCGAGTTGAGCGATGGCATTCCACAGCTCGCTGGTCCGATCCTTGACCATCTGCTCCAGCCGAACGCGGTGATTGCGATTCTCTATCTCGAGTGAGCGGCGACGAAGGGCATTCGCGACATTGATCAGCACCTCGTTTGCCTCGAAGGGCTTGATGATGTAGCCGTACGCGCCCATCTCGAGTGCGGCATTCGCTAGCTTGGCGTCATCCAGCCCGGTGATCATCACGGTGGCGATGTCCGGGTATTCGGCTGTGATCTGCATGATCAGATCCAGCCCGGAGACGCCCGGCATGTTCATGTCAGTGAGAACGACTGCGAAAGGCTTGTCACGCAGGAGCTTTCGAGCCTCGTCCGCGTCCGCCGCCGTCACACAGTCGTAGCCGTGGCGATCCAGCAAGCGCATCAGGATCTTGCGAATGGGTTCCTCGTCGTCAACCACCAGGACTGAACTGAGCCCATCGTCGGCGATCGGCGCCGGCGTGCCCGCCGTGCCTAGCTCTTCTGCTCCGTGCTTAAGAATGAGGCCCTCCCAGGCGCGATTAACCTGTGGCTAACATCTTCGACCGTTTGGCCGTTTCTGAAACAAAAAAGGGCGCCCGGGGGGATGGGCGCCCTTTCTCTGTGGCAGGTCGATGATCCAGATCCTGATCAGGTCGAGAACTCCTCGGGGTTCTGCCTGACGATCGCACCCGGGATGTGGGGATATGCCGCGCAAGCGGCAAGGAGGACGGCGACGGAGAGCGTATTCCTGTGCACCTTCGAGGTTCGTTGGCGCCCCCTCGGGCGGATTGGGCGACCGGCCCCGTTTCTTACCCTGTGGGCTCTATGACCCCAGCGCCATCGTCCATCGCAAGATCTATCGCGGTCGGTGCCTCGGGTGGAACGAGTCCGCGCTCCGCCAGGCGTGATGCGGTTGCGGCGGTGCGGCCGTCGCCGCTCTTCAACGCCCATGCTCCCTGCGCGATGAGGCGCGCGCAAGCGTATGTCGAGGCTACGGCCATCGCCAGGGATCGGGCGTTGGCCTCGGCGCGTTCACGATCGTCATGGAGGTGAAGCGCTCGGCGCTCGATCTCGGCGAGGGCCCGCTCCACCGCCCGACGGGTCCCCATCAAAGCCGGCTCGCCTCCTCCCTTCTCCATCGATGAGCGCGCGTCGCTCACGATCGCGCCGAGTGCATCCGACCGCATTGCCGCCCTCATCAGGTCCAAGGCGAGAACGTTGGTCGTGCCCTCCCAGATCGGGATCACATGGGTATTGCGAACCAACGCGGGGATCGTCGAATCTTCGCAGTAGCCCACGCCACCAACCGCCTCCATTGCTTCGGTTACCCCGGCTATCGCCCAGCGACCGGTGGCCAGCTTGGTTACCGGTGTGAGCCCGCGTAGCAGCGCCGCCTCGCTTGGGGATGCGGTCCCGGCCTCGACTCGACCCAGCAGCTCGCAGCATCGGAGCACCAGCTCGAGAGCCGTGGCGTAGTCAACCGCGAGATCAACAAGGGTGGAACGGTGCGCCGGAAGATCCTGAAGGGACGCTCCGGCGATCTTCCTCACGCGTGCGTAGGCGCGAGCCCACGAGAGTCCCCGAGCTAGGGCTCCGGATGCTCCGATCGAGTTATGGATCCTCGTGATGTTGAGCATCGTCGAGATGCGCTTGACCCCCGCGCCGTCCAGCGGATCTCCGAGAGCGGTGGCGAAGGACCCCTGAAGCTCGAGCTCCGCCGTGGGCAGGGCCCTGGTCCCGAGCTTGTCCTTGAGCCTGCGGACGAAGATCGAGTTCGACTTCCCATCCGGCGTTCGGCGATGCACCAGGAACAAGGATAAGCCGCGCGGCCCCGGCGGAGCATGCTGAGGACGGGCAAGCGTGAGAGCAACTTCGGCCGTAGTCGCGCTGGTGAACCACTTAGTCCCCCACAGCCGCCAGCCGTCGCCGTCCGCCACGGCAACGGTGCCGGTAGCAGAGACGTCGGAACCCCCGGCTGTTTCGGTCATCCACTGCCCACTGGTCCAGGCCCGACTGTGATCGCGCGTCGTTAGTCGGTCGACGACACCTAGTTCGTTTGGGCCGCCATGCTCCAGCAAGGTGCGGGCGGCCCCGTCCGTCATCGCGATCGGACAGGATGCCAAGGCCGAAGAAGGTCCCCAGAGGCTCAAGATCCCCGCCCACACCAGTCGGGCTCGCTCACCGAAGACGGAGTCCTCGTAGGGCAGCGCGGTAACCCCCGCCTCGACCCCGATCCGCCCCAGCTCCAGCCATGCATCCGACACGACGATGTCGTCGGTCCGATCGCCCCACGTCGTGTACGGGATGTGTCGAGGGGGCTCAGACTCGGCACGCATCGCGAGCTCCAGTGTGTCGGGAGCCGCAGCGACACGCCCGAGGTGCGCCAGCTCGGGCTCGGCGTGGCCGAACAGCTCATCACCGAGGTAGAAGCGAAGCGCCTCGCGCAGCGTGCGATCTGAACCCCACGTGTCGGGTAGCTCGGGAGGTGATTGCAAGAAGTCCGACATGCCTTCTAGCTTATGCTCGCCCACGATGAGTGACCTGGCTGTCGAGGTTCGCGGTCTCAAGAAATCCTACGGACAACTCGAGGCCGTGAAAGGGATCGATCTGACCGTGCGCGAGGGAGAGGTTTTCTCCCTCCTCGGCCCCAATGGAGCCGGGAAGACCACGAC
>JALZJQ010000135.1 GCA_030859685.1 Actinomycetota bacterium
CCTGCTTCGAACGTCCAGGACGTTACGTCCAGCTCCACGGTCACGCGGTACGCGCGCCCCGGTTCGAGTGGCTGGGGTTGGCTGAGGGACTCGCGGTGCGTCAGATTCAGGAACCCGCGGCTGACCAAGATCGATGTGCCATCCTCGAAGACGTCGCACAGCTTGGCCGAGAGGAACGCGACGGGAGCGCTGGCCGAGACCGTGGCGTCAAGGGTCGGATAGCCCAGGATCTCGAGTTCCTCATCGAGCGTCTCGAAGTCGTAGACCAGCGAGTGAGCTTCGTCAGGACGCTGGTCGAATGGTTGACCGAAGGGAAGATGTCCGGCGCACGAGATGGACGCCGTGACGCCCACGTCACCGCGGATGTCCAACGAGTCCGTCGATCCAGACGGCACTTGCGAGTCCGCGAGTTGCAATCGAATCGTTTGGGCCCGCTCCAGCGGCCAGCCGGGTTCGTAGCGCCATTCTCCGCGCACCTCTTCGAGGTCCGGCTCGAGCTTCGTTGACCGCCGCGCGAAGAGGGTGATGGGGGGCTCGTCGTCGACGCCGTTCGGCTCGTCCCGCAACCAGCGATCCCACCACCGGATCATCTCGGGCACCAGGTCGATATGGGGGCCGGGAAGGGCGGTCTCCGCCGACGCGTGGCTCCAGGGACCGAACAACAGGCGTTTCGGCTGGGTCAACTCCTCGAACGCCCGGAAAGTTGCGTTCCGGTAGCCATCGGCCCATCCGGCGACGATCATGGTGGCGCAAGTGATGCGGCCGTAGTCCGGCCTGAGGGAGCCGTGACGCCAGTACGGCCCGTCATCCTGTTCGTCGAGCCACCTGAGCAGCCACGGCTCGAGCTTCTCAACCCGCTCGGCCCACTGGTCGCGCCATCCTTCGCCTGCGATGGATGGAACCGGCGGAAGCGCATTCATCGCCACCATGTAGAGGGGGTAGTCGATCGAGTCGAGTCCACGCTTTGCCCCGCCCTGGTAGTGCACGTCATCCGTGTAGCGATCATCGGTGGCGTAGATCGCGATGATGGCCTTCAGTGCTTCGGGTCGCTCCATGGCGACCTGGATGGAGTTGAAGCCCGAGTAGGAGGTCCCGTACATGCCAACCGCTCCGTTGGACCACGGCCGGGCCGCAAGCCACGCGATCGCCTCGCACATGTCTTGTTGTTCTCGAGCCGGGTACTCGTCGATCGCGATGCCCTCTGACGACCCCGTGCCGCGCACGTCGATGCGGGCCACAGCCAGGTTCCCCTCATCGCGAAGACGCCGGTACTCCGCCCCGTAGCTCGAAGTCACATCGTCTTTCCGGTAGGGCAGCGCTTCGATAACGACCGGCCAAGGAGGCTCACTCGCGGGGAGGTAAAGGGTCGCCGCGAGCCTGATCCCATCGTCCATCTCGATCCACGCGTGCTCTTCGGGCATCAGCGGCGATGGAGAGAGTGGCTGGTCGTCACGGAACGGACTCTACAAGTGCCCCGAGGACCGCTCGGGTAAGAGCGCGACGCCGGTCTCGTAGTCGGTAGGCTTGCCTCTCCTCACCGGAAAGGGCGATCGGATGACAGGGCTCATCGAGCTACTCGAGTATCTGGACATCTTCGGATTCGTCGTGCTGGCGATCGTCTCGTGGCGGCAATGGAGGCGGCATGGTGGCCGCCCCGCGATGTGGGTGACGTTGACCTTCGGTGTCCTGGCGGCGGTGGCTCTCGTTGGCTTGGTCACACCTGAGGAACCGGAGGGCTTTTTCTGGGGCCTCGTGCGGCGGGCCACGATCGCAGCGCTCGTCCTGTTCCCCTACTTCCTTTTACGCTTCATGGCATCTTTCGGCGCGTCGAGCCGCGCCCTCGACCGTCTCGCCATGGCTGCGACCGGGATCGTCGCCGCATGGGCTCTGCTCCTTCCGGAGATCCCGGCGGAGGGCGCCCCGCGATCCACTTCCTTCTCCATCTTCCTTGTCGTGTTTCTCGTGCAGTGGGCGGGATTGCTCCTGCTCGTCGCGGCCAAGCTGTGGCGCGCGGGCCGTCATCTTGTGACGGTCGCCCGCCGGCGTATGAGGCTACTGAGCATGGGATCGCTGGCGATGGCGCTGGCGCTCGTGGTTGCCGTAAGTCCCGCAGGACAGAGCGATTCGCCGGGGATCAACCTCGCGGTGCAAGCGTTCGCCTTGGGGAGCGCCGCCCTGTTCTTGCTCGGTTTCGCTCCACCTGCCTTCCTGCGTGACGCCTGGCGGCGTCCGGAAGAAGAGGCGATGCAGGCGGCCGTCGTGCATCTGATGACGGCGAGCAGCTTGGATGAGATCAGTCACGACATCCTGCCCCACAGCGCGCGCATCGTTGCCGCCCGAGGCGCTGCGCTGCTGGACGATCGAGGCAACATCATCGGGCGTTACACCCAGGATCCCAGGGACGTGGCTCCCCTCGAGGATCTGATCGAGCACCGGCTGGGAAGCGGCGGGGTCGGCCAAGACGGTGAGGTCGTCGAACGGCGTTTCCCCTTCGGGAGCCTGGTCGTGTGGGTCAGCGCCTACACACCCTTCTTCGGCCGTGAGGAGTTCGAGCTGTTCACGACGCTGGGCGTCCTGGCCAATCTCTCCTTGGAGAGATCCGCGGTGGTCGAGAAGGAGCGTCGAGCTCGACAAGCCCTCGAGCGCACGAACACGGAGCTCGTCCAAAGGGAGGTCCAGCTCGCGGAGGCGCAAGAGGTGGCGCACCTCGGGAGTTGGGAGTGGGACGTGGACGAGAACACTGTTGTTTGGTCGGATGAGCTCTATCGCATCTTCGGCGTCGACAAGGAAGAGTTCGAGGCCACCTACGAGGCGTTCTTGGACATCGTTCACCCGGACGATCGGGAGATGGTGGCGCGAACCGTGGAGCAGGCGGTCGAGGACAAGGTGGACTACACCGTCGAGCATCGGGTCATCCACCAGGACGGCGACCTCCGGTACATCTATGCGAGCGGGCGGATCGTCACCGGGGACGACGCCCGCGTGCATCGACTGGTTGGTGTAGCTCAGGACGTGACGGAGCGAGTCGCCCACCAGAAGCTGGCCGAGGACTACGATCGCCGGCTGCGGGAGGCAGCATTGCGGCAGCAGCAGGCCCTTCAGATCAACGACAATGTCGTGCAGGGCCTGACCGTCGCCAAGTACGCGCAGGAGATGGATCGTCCAGAGCAAGCCGCCGATGCCATCGACCGCACACTCGAGGCCGCCAGGCGGATCATCAGCGATCTGCTCAAGGAGAGGACCGACGAGAAACCACTCGGTCCAGGGGATCTCGTGCGCGAGCACCCCGCGGGGATAACCGATCGCGATCCGACCTCGTCCTGACGGTGCGCATCAAGCCATCCGCCGTCGCCCGGTTGCGCAACCCGTCGCCACGTATCGGTCCTTACGGGGAACCTGCTGCCCTCGATGCGGACCGGCACTTTCGACACGAGGACTTGTATCCACCCGGGGTGACCTGAAGCGCGAGCGTGCGCCCGCAGAAGCTACAGAAGCGTGGTGGATCGAGCGGACGACGACACGCCCCGTCACACTCTTGAGTGGAACGCCCGCAGCCCTCGCAGTGCATCTCAGATGACCTTGGAGAGAACGCCGATCGGCATACGCAGGTCCTTCAGCATCTGCAGGTCTTGCGCTGGTTCGCGACCCAGCGTGGTCAGGTAGTTCCCGACGATCAAGGCGTTGATCCCGGCGGTCAGTCCCAAAGCCTGCAGCTCCCGCAGCGTTACTTCGCGGCCCCCGGCATAACGCAGTATCACGTTCGGGAGCGCGAGCCTGAAGAGAGAGATCCACCTGATCGCCTCGATGGGCTCGACCAGGTCTCGATCGCCGAGCGGCGTCCCCGGTCGGGGATTCAGGAAGTTCAATGGAACCTCGGCCGGCTTCACCTCTCTGAGCTGTCCCAGCAGCTCGACGCGCTGGTCGTTCGTCTCGCCCATCCCGAGCAACGCGCCGCAACATAGTTCCATCCCGTACTCGTGGACGAGCATGCAGGTATCGAAACGCTCTTCCCAGGTATGTGTCGAGACGATGCGCCCGAAGTACGAACGAGCCGTTTCCAGGTTGTGGTTGTAGCGATGGATGCCGCCCTCGGCCAAACGTCGAGCCTGATCGCGCTCGAGGATCCCGAGGCTGGCCGCGACATTGAGCCCGGTCTCGCGACGGACCAGCGCGGTGGCTTCGAGAACGCGATCGATGATGCGGTCGTCGGGCCCCCTGATTGCCGCAACGATGCAGAACTCCGACGCGCCGAGCGCAGCGGTCTCCGTGGCAGCCGCGAGGATCTCGTTCAGATCGAGGACCGCCGTGGGCCGCACCGGGGACTCGAACTTCGACGACTGCGAGCAGAAGTGGCAGTCCTCCGGGCATCCACCCGTCTTCGCCGAGAGGATCCCTTCGATCTCGACCTCCGGTCCGCAGTACGCCAGTCTGACCTCGTGCGC
>JALZJQ010000167.1 GCA_030859685.1 Actinomycetota bacterium
CAGCTTCACGGCAAGGAGCTCTCCTACAACAACCTGATGGATGCGGACGCCGCCTGGCGGCTCGTACTCGAACTGCCCTCGACGGGGGCCGCGATCATCAAGCATTCGAATCCCTGCGGCGTGGCGATAGCGGCCTCTCTCGACGTCGCTTATCAGAGAGCGCTGGAGTGTGACCGCACGTCTGCCTTCGGAGGCATCGTCGCATTGAACCAGCCGTGCGACGCGGCGACGGCGGAGGGGATCGCCGAGATATTCACGGAGGTCGTGATCGCGCCGGCCTTCGACGAGGCGGCGCTCGATACGCTCAAGGCCAAAAAGAATCTACGTCTCCTTCGGGCGCCAACGCTGATGCCCGGCGAGATCGATCTGCGCAAGGTGACCGGGGGTCTGCTGGTGCAATCGATGGATCCTCCCGACAATGCGAGCGAGGCAAAGGTCGTCACGAGGAAGCAGCCCACCGAGCCGCAGCTGCGGGACCTGCGTTTCGCGTGGGTCGTGGCCAAGCACGTGAAGTCGAACGCGATCGTCTTGGCCGGCGATGGCGCCGCCGTTGGGATCGGCGCGGGGCAGATGAGTCGCGTGGAAGCGACGGAGTTAGCGGCTCGACGCGCGGGCGATCGCGCCCCAGGGACCGCGTGTGCCTCGGATGCTTTCTTTCCTTTCCGCGACGGTCTGGATGCAGCGGTTTCCGCAGGGGCCACTGCGGTGATCCAGCCGGGAGGTTCCGTGCGGGACGATGAGGTCATCGACGCGGCCGACGAGCATGGTGTGCCGATGCTCTTTACCGGGCGTCGCCACTTCCGCCACTAACGAACGTCAGCGGGCGCCTGCTTCCGACGTTCGTGCAGTCGCGGATCGGTCTCGATGCGTCGGAGCCCCGGGGTAAAGAGGAAGGCGAGGATCAAGGCCCCGCCGAGCACGCCGGCGCTCGCCAGGGTCGCTTCCTCGCCGATCGCGTGGGCGATCGGGCCGGTCAAGGCGAAGGACAACGGGATCAAGGTCGTAGACACCATCCAGTCGAGGCTCGAGACGCGGCCGAGGAGATCGGAGGGAACGAGCTTGTGCATCAGCGTGCCCCACACGATGATGCCGACCGTGAATGTGGCGGTCATGAAGAAGCTGACGAGCATCGCCTGCCAGGTGGCGTGGACGACTGCGAAGAAGGTGAACACGAACGTCCCCGCTGCGAGGTTCATGAACATCACGGTGACGCTGCGCCGCGGCAGACCTCTCTGGGCCATGGCGATGGATGCGATTATCGCCCCCACCCCTCCCGCCGCCAGCACGATCCCGTAGTCTCCGGCCGTTCCGTTCAGGTTGCCCTTCACGATGATCGGGACGAGCACCTGAAGTGGCCCGAAGAAGCACAACAGCCCTACTGCCTGCGCTATCAGACTCACCCACAGCCATGTCTGAGTCCTGACGAAGCGCAAACCCTCGGATATCTCGCGCATGATCCCGGGGGGGCCGGTGGCTTCGCGCCTAGACCGGCTGGTCTTGCGCATGAGTAGGACGCACACCGCCGAAAGACAGAAGGTCCCCGCATCGATCAAGAACGCGGGACCCGCCCCCACGGCCGTGACGATGAGACCCCCCACGGCCGGTCCCACGAAACGGAGCATCAGCGGACGCACGAACTGATCCAGGGAGTTGGCTTCGACGAGGCGGTTGCTCGGAACGATGTCCGGAACGATCGCTCCGAATGCGGGCATGAACAGTGCGTCGCCGGTTCCGTAGAAGGCAACCAGCACGAGGATGTGCCACAGCTCGACGCTGCCCGAGATAGTCAAGAGTCCGATACCACCGATAGCTATGGCTCTGGTCACGTCCGCGAGCACGAGCACCTTCCGGCGTTCGAAACGATCCGACATCACGCCGGCGAAGAGAAGGAAGAGCACTTGCGGAACCGTCCATGCCACTCCGACAAGCGACAGGGCGGTCGCCGCGTTCTCGAGACGAAGCACCTGCCATGCGATGGCGACGAAATAGATCCCGTCGCCGAGCAGTGAGATCGCCATCCCCATCCACAGCAGTGCGAAGTCACGATTGCGGAGCGGGTCGAATATCGCGATCCCGGCGAAGCGTCGCTGGTCTCCACGCGATCCGTTGGGTCCGCCAGCCTCAGCGTTAATGGTTGGCCGTGGGGTTGGTATGGCGATGGGCGCGGGTGTGGATGGAGGCGGCGGTGGGGCTGCGGGGCCCCGAGGTGGGGCCGTCACTTCGTCCATCGCGCCCATCCTAGGCGGCTTCCATCTCGGATGACATGGGAAAAGTAGGATGCTCCACGATTGAGGGAGAGGACGACACGGGTGGGGGAGGCATGACCGCAACCATCATCGATGGCAGGGCCATAGCGGCGCAGGTAAGGAGCGAGGTCAAGGCGGATACCGCCGATCTCGTCCAGCGAGGGATAACCCCCGGCCTGGCAACCGTTCTGGTGGGTGACGACCCGGCCAGCCACGTGTACGTCCGATCCAAGCGGAAGGCATGCGCCGAGGTCGGCATGGAGGCATGGGATCACGATCTCGATGCGAGCATCGCCGAACAAGCGCTCCTCGATCTCATCGATGACCTCAATGCCGATCCGTCGGTCCACGGGATCCTCGTTCAGCTTCCACTCCCAGAACACATGGACGAACAGAAAATCCTCGACGCGGTCTCTCCCTTGAAGGACGCGGACGGATTCCATCCCTACAACATGGGCCGCCTGCTCGCGGGCGAACCGGTCGTGGCGCCCGCCACGCCGGCCGGCATCCAGCAACTGCTGGTGCGTTCGAGCATCGAGACTGCGGGGGCCGAGGTGGTCATCGTCGGTCGCTCGAATATCGTCGGGAAGCCGATGGCGGCATTGCTGGTCCAGAAGAGTCAGGGAGCCGACGCGACGGTGACGATCTGCCACTCGCGCACGAAGGATCTCCAGGCGCACACTCTGCGAGCCGACATCCTGATCGCCGCCATCGGGCGAGCGCACGCAATCACCGGCCCGATGATCAAGCCGGGGGCCGCGGTGATCGACGTCGGCATCAATCGCACCGAAGAGGGTCTGGTCGGAGACGTCGACTTCGATGCCGCGAAAGAGGTCGCGTCGGCGATCACGCCCGTCCCCGGTGGGGTGGGCCCGATGACCATCGCCATGTTGCTGGCCAACGTGGTCACGCTCGCGC
>JALZJQ010000168.1 GCA_030859685.1 Actinomycetota bacterium
GTACTCGCTCATCGACGAAGCGTCGGACGGTGTCGCGGATCATTCGCTCTTCGTCCGAGAGCTGGGCGTCTATACCCAGGAAGTCGAGCGGATCGGGGGCCATGGGTTAACGCTAACTGACCGTCAAAAGCTCTGGGGACTGGGGTCCGGCGCCCAGAAGACGGTCTCGATGGGTCTCCGACCACTCGCTCGGTTGCCCGTCCTGCGTCAGCAAGGTTGCGACGACCTCTGCCGTCACGCACAGCTCGTCGTCCCGGCGAATCTCGAAGTGGTATGTGATCGATGTACGCCCGATGCGCGCCACGACGATGTGACAGTCGAGGAGGTCGCGGAACATCAGCAGTCGTTGGAAGTCCGCTGTGATGTGGACCCGGGGAAGGCGACCGTAGACCTCATCGAGGAGCCCGATCCTCTCGAGCAACGCCGTCTCGGCGACCTCTATAAGACGGAAGGCGGCCGTGTTGTGCCAGTGGCCCGAAGCGTCTGTATCGGGCCACTCGATCCGGCGTTGCACCCGGATGCTCGCCGGTGATCGTTCGCCTCCCTCGTCCACTGCGTCACCCTAAGCGGGCGCAGGGATCCGATGCACTAACTTAGGCACCCGTCCGAATGCTGAAGAGGCTGGAAGACAACGATCGACGATCGAGAGGAGGCGAGCGTGAACGTGGGCGTCGGCTTGCCGACCTCGATCCCCGGTATCGGCGCAGACCGCCTCCTGGAGTGGGCTCAACGTGCCGAGGCTGGGTCCTTCTCCAGTCTCGGCGTGGTCGATCGCCTTCGGTACGAGTGCTTCGAACCCATGACCTCGCTGGCAGCGGTGGCTGCGGCCACCGAGCGCATCGGTCTCGTGACGATGGTCGTGATCGGCCCCCTCCGCAACGATGGAGTGCTTGCGAAAGCGGCAGCCACCCTCGATGCGATGTCGAACGGCCGGTTCACCTTGGGGCTGGCGGTCGGTGCACGCGGCGACGATTACGACGCAAGCGGGATAACTGCCTCGGGGCGAGGCCACCGGCTAACCGAGCAACTCGTGGAGATCAGGATGCACTGGGAGCGCGCCGAGACACAGAGGATGCTGGCGCAGCCCCACGGACCGAAGCTGCTTGTCGGGGGGATGAGCGACATGGCCTTCCTACGTATGGCACGTTACGCGCAGGGGTACGTTCACGGAGGCGGCCCTCCGAAAACCTTCGCGCGCGCGGCGGATAGAGCGCGAACGGCATGGTCGGAGTTGGGGCGGACGGGTCTGCCCGCTCTTTGGGCGCAGGGATATTTCACCCTGGGGGATGACGCAACGATCTATCGCGGACTCGACTACATGCGGGACTACTACGCGTTCACCGGACCCTTCGCAGAGCGCGTCGCCGAGGGGATGCTGAGAACCCCGCAGGCCGTAGCCCAGTTCGTTCGTGGCTACAAGGAAGCCGGGTGCGATGAAATCGTGCTCCTCCCCGCGGTCGGCGACCTCGACCAGCTCGATCGCCTTCAGGACGCGTTGTCGGGGGCATGACATGAAGGTAGCCGTCGTGGGCGGAGGGCCGGCGGGCCTATATCTCTCGTTGTTGCTCAAGAAAGCAGATGCCGATCACGAGACGGTCGTGTTCGAGCGCAATCCGAAGGGCGCAACGTACGGGTGGGGGGTGGTGTTCTCGGATCGGACGCTAACTTCGTTCCGGGAGGCGGACCCCAAGACCTACACTCGGATCACAGATGATTTCATCATCTGGGACGCGATCGACGTGCGTTATCGGGACGAGGTCATCCGTTGCGGGGGCCAGGTCTTCTCCGGGATCTCACGCAAAGCGTTGTTGAGCATCCTGACCGAGCGGTGTGAGGAGCTCGGCGTTGGGCTGGTGTTCGATCACGAGATCATCGAGCTGTCGCAGCTCGGCGACTTCGACCTCATCGTGGGAGCGGATGGGATCCGGAGTAGCGTTCGCGCGGCGCACGAAGACGCGTTCCGTCCCCGCTTCGATAACGGCAGCTCGCGTTACATCTGGCTGGGTACGCGTCATCCTTTCGACTCGTTCACCTTCGTGTTTCGCTCGAATGAGGATGGCTTTTTCCAAGCGCACGCTTATCCGTTCGATGGATCGTTCAGCACCTTCATCGTCGAATGTGATGAAGAGAGCTGGCGGTGCGCCGGGCTGCATGAGGCGGACGAGGCGACGAGCATCGCCTACTGCCAGGAGCTGTTCTCTTCGGACCTCGGGGGCCACCGGCTCGAGTCCAACAACTCGAAGTGGGTCAACTTCGTCACTCTCAAGAATCGGAGATGGCACCACGAGAACGTGGTCCTTCTGGGAGATGCTGCTCACACCGCGCATTTCTCGATCGGATCGGGTACCAAGCTGGCGATGGAGGACTCGATCGCTCTTGTCGATTCGCTCGAGACTCACTGGGATCTCGCCGCGGCTCTGGACGACTACCAGCTGGAGCGAAAGCCGCGCGTCGAACGCTTCCAGGAGGCCGCGCGCCAGAGCCAGACCTACTTCGAGGACACCTCCCGCTACGTCCACATGGAGCCGTTGCAGTTCGCCTTCCACCTGTTGTCCAGAAGCGGTCGGATCGACTACGACAACCTGCGGATGCGCGATCCCCACTTCGTAGGCTCCGTAGATCGGTGGTTCCTGCGGCAGGCTTCCAGCGAGCGGCTCGCTCCGTCGTTCGCCGCCCCGCCCGCGTTCGCGCCCATCCATCTTCGGGCTCTGCCGGTGTCCAATCGGGTCGCCGTGAACGTGGAACCCTCCTACTCAGCCGTCGAAGGGGTGCCGGTGCAAGGCGAGCTCGAAGTCGCCGCGCGCTCTGGGGCCGGCCTCGTCTTCACGAGCGCGATCGCCGTGTCCGACCCGGGACGGATCACCCCCGGATGCCCGGGCCTCTACAACGACGAACAACTCGAAGTGTGGCGGGGCGCTTTGGGGCGAGCTGCAGGGGTCTCGACCGCCTCGTTCATCGCCACCTTGAGTCACTCCGGCCCCCGCGGTGCCACGCGCCCGCGGACCCTGGGAGCCGATCTTCCGCTCCGGCACGGACAGTGGGGGCTCGTGGCTGCCTCGCCCCTTCCTTATACGCGACGAAGCGCGGTGCCGGAGGAGATGGGTCGCGCGCACATGACCGAGGTACTGGAGGATTTCGCCGCCGCCGCCACTCGAGCGAGTGCTGCCGGATTCGACGGGCTGGAGCTGCAGCTGGCGCACGGATACCTTCTAAGTACGTTCCTGTCGCCGTTGGCGAATCACCGTGCCGATGACTACGGGGGCGGGCTCGAGAGCCGGCTCCGGTATCCGCTAGAGGTGTTCGAGGCGGTTCGAGCCGCGGCGGGGCGCATGCCGGTCGGCGTCAGCCTGGATGCGAGCGATTGGGCGCGGGGTGGGACCGAGCTCGAGGACGCCGTCGTTGGGGCCCGGGCGTTCGGGGAGCGAGGGTGCGCGTTCGTCCGGGTAGGCGCAGGTCAGGCGGTGCCCGGCTTCGCCCCGCGTTACGATCCCTACTTCCTGACTCACTACGCAGACCGCTTGCGCAACGAAACGGGGATCCCGACGATCGCCACCGGCGACATCGCGACGATCGACCACGTCAACACGATCGTGGCCGGCGGCCGGGCCGATCTCTGCCTGATGAGGGTGTAGCTTCACTCGGCAAGTTAGCGACATCCATGCCACTCCCGAGCTCGCGCACCTGCAAGGCGGTGGGTCGCTATGCCGGGGACTCGCAACACGCGCCCAGCACAAAGACGCTGCAGTTCTCCTGCTGACCTAGAGCGCCGTACCCGTGACGACATGCCGGCGCAACAGGCCCTCCTCGACAACGTCGATCATCGCTGTGCGATCGACTTGACGGTCCTCCCAGTTCTGCTCGCCCAAGACCTGTTTGATCTCGCTCTCGTGCCGGTTGAATTCGGCGAGCCAACCTCGTGCGGTTCCAAGGAAGTCATCCGTAACGTCGTTCACGCTCACATCGGTGAAGCGGGCCGCACTCATCAGTTGCTCGGAGGGCCTAGTGGATACGACCGCGCGCGGTCCGCGCAGAGCGGCTCTTCTATGTTGAGACTTCGTAAGGCCGGGCGCGATCTCGATGGTGGAGAAAGCGATCCGACCACCCGGCTTCAGGACTCTGGCGCAGGCTCTCAGCACGGAGAGCTTCGGGCGGATTCAACACAAGACGTCGGTATGGATCACCGCGTCGAAGGAGCGCGAGGTGAAAGGAAGATCCTTGGCCGAGGCGACCACGGCCCCCGTTAGCTCGAGGCGTTCGCGTGCGGCGCGGTTGATCGCCAGGCGCAGCCCCTCGACGGGGAGGTCGCTAAGGGTCGCTCGGCATCCCGTTCGTCGTGCCAGGTACAACCCGGGCCATCCCCGACCCGAGCCGATGTCCAGGAGGTGTGAGTTCTCGTTCAGGCCGGCGCGCTCGCCCAGCGTGTTTGCCTCGGCCACGGTCGTGAACCCGTTGCCCCCCCACGCGTCCCCAAGAACCGCCCGCTCCACCGCGTCCAGGATCTCGTCGGGTTCGGGCGAGTATCGCTCCGCGAAGTGCCGTCTCGCCTCACGTTCGTCCTTGCTCGCACCCATCGCCAGTTCCCCCGTTCACTCGAGCTCCTGTGTCCGGAGCATCCTCGCAGGCCCAGGCCCCCACGGGGCGGGCACAGCGGCTAGGCTCGTATAGCTTAGGACCGATCGTGGAGTGGGACGGCATGGAATTCGACTTCACCAGGGAAGGCGGGAGCATGGATCTCGACATCAACTTCCTGGCCGTGCTTCTGGCTGCCGTTGCGCATCAGGTTCTGGGATTCCTTTGGTACGGCGTTCTGTTTAGGAAGACCTGGTTGCAAGCGATGGGGAAGAGCGGGGAAGAGGCCGAGATGAACGAGGGCGCGGATGCCACGATGGCGATCGGCGCCCTGTGGTCTCTTGCCAGCGCGCTGGGTGTCGCGCTGCTGCTCACGCTTGCCGATGAACCCTCGGTGGGTGACGGCATCGCCGTTGGCGCCGTGTGCGGAATAGCGTTCGCAACCGCCAGCACGTTCACGAATGGAATGTACGAGCAGAGAAAGCCGGTTCTCAGCGCCTTGTTCAGCGCCTACCAGACGGTCGGATTCGCCATCATGGGAGCGATCATCGGGGCGATGCAGTAGTCCCATACGCCCCACCGCGCCTGGCATCCGGAAGATGACTAGCTCAGTGCGCTGAGCTCCTTATGCATGCGCCGCGCAGCGAGTCGTAATTCGAGCTCGTCCACAACGATCTTCGACAGTTCCTGGAGTATCGAGAGCTCGTCTTCCGACAGCTCACGCGGCTGCTGGTCGATGATGTTCAACATCCCGAGTTTGTAACCGTCTCCAGTCACGAGGGGAACGCCGGCGTAGAAGCGGAGTCCAAGGTCACCAAGCACCAGAGGGTTCTCCAACGTTCTCGGGTCTTTCTTCGCGTCCTCGATGACCCAGGGCTCGTCGACCAAGATCGCCGATGCGCAGAGTCCCGGATCCCGATCGATCTGCTCCGCTTCGAGCCCAGTGGCCGACTTGAACCAGATCCGGTCGCTGTCGACGATCGTCACGGTGGAGATCGGAACGTTGAAGATCTTCGACGCAAGGAAGGTGATCCGGTCGAAGGCCCCGTCACGCGGGGTGTCCAGGATCTCGTAACGCTTGACGGCCGCGAGACGCATCGACTCGTTGTGGGGGAGGAGGCTTGGATCGATAGACGTGGAGCCGGTCACGGGATCGGTGCTCTCGGCGGCCCGTACGCCAGTCTTTAGGAGCGGTGAAACACACACCGGGCAGGATTCGTCGTCACCGGCGTACACGGTGCGCAAACAGGTTGCGCAGAATGACTCACTAACCATCCATTCACGCCTTTCGGGCTTGGAAGAGGGGCGTAGCCTAGCCGGGGACGGCAAGAAGGCTCAAATGGCTCAAACCACTTCAAGTGGCCCGTTATTCCCCGCACCAGAGCCGGGTTGCCTTGCGTCTAGGGTTCAGGTGTGGCTCGGGCAGGGACACTGACGCAGGCGGCGATCGACGAGTTGAAGGCGGTCCTCGGGACCCGGTTCGTTACCTCGGGCGCGGGCGTGGCCCAACATGGGCGCGACGAGTCGCCGCTCGAGGCCGCGGCGCCGGCGGGGGTTGCGTATCCGGATTCCACCGAGGAAGTGGCCGCGACCGTAAGGGCGTGCGCACGGCACCGCGTCCCGGTCATCCCATTCGGAGCGGGCACGTCGCTCGAGGGACACGTCCTCGCAACCTCCGGAGGAGTGAGCCTGGATACAACGCGCATGGACTCGATCCAGGCCGTCCGAGCAAGCGATATGGATGCAACCGTGCAGGCCGGGGTGACACGCAGCGTACTGAACGATCGGCTAGCGCGAGAAGGGCTCTTCTTTCCTGTCGATCCAGGCGCGGACGCGACGATCGGGGGAATGGCCGCTACCGGAGCATCGGGAACGACCACCGTCAAGTACGGCGCGATGCGTGAGAACGTTCTCAACCTGCGTGTGGTCTTAGCGGACGGGTTGGTTGTGGATACGGCCCGACGGGCGCGCAAGTCTTCGGCCGGCTACGACCTGACGAGGTTGTTCATCGGGTCCGAGGGGACGCTCGGGGTGATCACGGAGGTGACCGTGCGCCTCTACGGGATCCCGGAAGCGATATCGAGCGCTACGTGCAGCTTCCGGGAGGTGGCGAGTGCGGTCGAAGCTGTTAGCGCCGTCATGCAGATGGGTGTCGACATCGCGCGCATCGAGTTCCTCGACGAGCTCTCGATCGGTGCGATCAATGCGTTCTCCGGGTCGGATCACCGGGTAGCCCCCACGCTCTTCCTCGAGTTTCACGGTTCCCCGGAGGGAGTGCTCGAACAGTCGAAGACCGTTGAGAACGTGGTTCAACGCTTCGACGCCGTCGACTATCGAGCGGCGAGCCGGCGAGAGGGAGCCGACCTGTGGCGCGCACGACATGATCACTTCTATGCCTCGCGAGCCCTGCGACCCGGCGCACGCGCGGTTACGACCGACGTGTGCGTTCCCATCTCTCAACTGGCGGAATGCATCGTTGCCGCCCGCGCCGACATCGCCACGTCATCGCTTACAGCGACCATCGCCGGACACGTCGGCGATGGGAACTTTCACGTCGTGATCCTTGTGGATCCAGACGATGAGGACGAGATGAAGAGTGTCGAGGACCTGAACCATCGCCTGGTGGAGCGCGCGTTGGATATGGAGGGTACTTGCACCGGTGAACACGGGATCGGTTTGCGGAAGATGAGTTTCCTGGAGCGGGAGTTGCCGGAGGGGGTCGAGGTCATGCGTTCGATCAAGCAGGCGCTCGACCCGCAGAACCTCATGAACCCCGGCAAGGTCCTCAGGATGCCCTCCTAGCAGAGTCTGATGCCTCGCCCGTCGCCGTTCGCGCGGGCCCCGGTTCTTTCGAAGGATGTGCCGGACGAGGTCTAAGCGTCCCGCGCTCCTTGCGTCATCCTCGAAGTAGAGCGAGCCGATCCGCGTGTGATTCTGTCGTCGCGCGCGTGAGAAGCTACAGGCTGCCAATAATTGAGAGGTGAAAGATGAAAGCTCGGTTTGCGGTTGCCACCTTGCTCTGCTGTGCGTTGCTGTTTGCGGCCTGCGGCGGAGGAAGCAGCAACTCCGGTGGAGGGGGCGGAGCAGGATCGACGGCGGACGAAAACGTCGTTGAAGTCGGCCTCATGGAGTATTCGTTCGACATGCCGGAGGAACTCGAGGGCGGAACCGTTACTTTCGCGGCCACGAACGAGGGCGAACTGCCTCACGAGATCGCGTTCGGCCAGATCGAAGGCGAGCGGACCATGGACGACGTGATGAAGGCCCTCGAGGGAGGGCGCCCGCCGAGCTGGTTCAAGGACATCGCGGGGATCCCGGTGCTCAGCCCCGGAGTCGAGGCATCGATGACCCGGGACCTCGATGAGGGCCAGTACATCTTCCTCTGCTTCCTCCCAACGCCCGAGGGCACGCCCCACGTCGAGGAGGGGATGGTCAGGCTATTCAGCCTCACCGGCACGTCGGACGCCGAGCCACCCAGCGCGGATCTGACCATCACGGCCACCGAGGATGGATTCGACGTGCCCGAGATCTCAGCAGGTACGCACACGATCGAACTGGTGAACGATGGTACGAAGCCGCACGAGTTCGCGTTCGTTTCGTACGAGGAAGGAATGACCGAGAAGGACCTCGGCCAGTGGTTCGGGAGCGGATTCAAGACCGAAGCACCTGCCCAATTCCCCGGCGGCATGCAGAGCATCAAGCCCGGAACCTCGGTGGTGGTCGAGATGACCTTCGAGTCCGGCCGGACCTACAATCTCGAAGATTTCGAGGCGAAGCTCACCAGCGAGATCGAGGTGGAGTAGCACCAGGAGAAGCGATCGCGCCTCGTGCTGGTCTGAGTCGAGGACCGCAGGCCTCACGAGGCGCCGCTCTCCCGATCCGCGAACCCCTGTGGGAGAGGACGTTCGCGTGTCGTATGAACATTCGCGCCGTATCGGATGAACCTCGCGTATGTCCTACGCAATTTGCGCAGACCGGCTCCGGACACCCTCAGGAGTCCCTAGCCTGGGGCGTAACCACTAAGCGCATCAAAGAGACGAGTTTCGAGGGAGGCACGGATGCTTAATCGTCTGGCGCGATGGAGCTACAGACGTCGTTGGATCATGTTGGGGCTGTGGATCGTGGCCCTGGTCGGCTTCATATTCCTGAGCTCGACGATCGGAGGCGAGTACTCGCAGAACTTCTCGCTGCCCGGCTCCGATTCGCAGGAGGCCTACGACCTCTTGAGCGAACGGTTCCCCCAGCAAGCCGGAGAGACGGCCGACATCGTCTTCCAGGCGGAAGGTGGTGTCACCGAGCCCGCGGTGAGATCGTCGATGGAGGATCTCTTCGCCGACCTCTCCGAGGTGCAGTACGTCATCCCCGACGGCATCGACTCGCCCTATGCCAGGGGAGCGCAACAGATCTCGTCCGACGGGACGATCGCATTCGCAACGGTGCACTTCGAGGAGTTAAACGGTGAGCCGATTCCGGTGCCGATCGCCGAGGAGATCAAGGAGATCTCTGCGGAGGCGGAGACCGACGGCTTGACGATCGAGCCCGGCGGATCGGTGATCGCGTTCTCCGAATTCGAAGAGCCGGGGGGTGCCGAGGGCATCGGGTTGCTGGCCGCGATGATCATCCTGCTCATCACCTTCGGTTCGGTGCTGGCGATGGGCCTTCCGATCCTCATGGCCCTGTTCGGCATCGGCATCGGGCTCTCCCTGGTCTTCCTCTTCGCTAACTTCCTGGACGTTCCCGACTTCGCGCCGCAGCTCACCATGATGATCGGCATCGGAGTTGGGATCGACTACGCACTGTTCATCGTCACCCGCTACCGGCAGCAGCTCGAGCATGGGCTCGATCCCGAAGCCGCGACGATCGTTGCGGTGGCGACGGCGGGCAAGGCCGTCCTGTTCGCCGGCACCACGGTGGTCATCTCACTGCTTGGGATGCTGCTGATGGGCTTCGCTTTCGTCGAGGGCGTCGCCGTCGGTGGGGCCGCGGCGGTTGCGGTCACGATGCTCGCGTCCGTAACGTTGTTGCCCGCGACCCTCGGTTTCGTACGCCACCGCATCGACAAGTGGCGGCTTCCCTGGTTCAAAGGCGAGAAGAAGGCATTCGAGAGCACCATGTCCTATCGCTGGAGCAGGATGATCCAGCGTCGCCCGGTCCTGATGACGAGTCTTGGGCTGGCGATCTTGATCGCGCTGGCTATCCCCGTTTTCCAGATCGACCTTGGCTTCGCCGACGCGGGCACGGGGTCGACCGAGAGAAGCAGCCGGCGCGCGTACGACCTCTTGGCGGAGGGGTTCGGCCCCGGCTTCAATGGGCCGCTGCTTCTCGCGACCGAGCTCGAGAGCCCGGAAGACCTCGCCGCTCTCGAGGAAGTCGGGCGGGCGCTCGGTTCGAACGATGGCATCGCTGCGGTGACCCCGCCCATCCCGAATGAGGCCGGCAACGCAGCCGTGATGACGGCGTTTCCAACCACCTCGCCCCAGAACGACGAAACGACTGCTCTTGTGAATGAGCTTCGTACGGAGGTGATTCCAGGCGCGCTCGAGGGCTCGGAAGTCGATGTGAACGTCGGCGGGCTAACGGCCTCGATCGTCGACTTCTCCGATGCGAACAGTGAACGGCTGCCGATCCTGATCGCGGTCGTGCTCGCCCTCTCGTTCCTGCTGTTGGTGGCCGTATTCCGCTCACTGGTGGTTCCGATCAAGGCTGTAGTGATGAACCTGTTGTCGATCGCTGCCGCGTACGGGGTAGTCGTCGCCATCTTCCAATGGGGTTGGGGCCGAAGCCTCATCGGCGTCGAGAGCACGGCACCCATCGAAGCGTGGGTACCCATGATGCTGTTCACAATTCTGTTCGGCCTGTCGATGGACTACGAGATCTTCTTGCTATCGCGGATCCGTGAGGAGTATCTGAAGTCCGGCGACAACGCCACTGCTGTTGCCAACGGTTTGGCTCACACGGCTCGCGTCATCACGGCTGCGGCAGCCATCATGGTGACCTTGTTCCTGTCCTTCGTGTTCGCCTTCGACGAGCGATCGATCAAGCTGTTCGGGATGGGTCTGGCCGTGGCGATCTTCGTTGATGCCACTCTGGTGCGGATGGTCCTTGTGCCGGCGACGATGGAGCTCCTCGGTGAGGCCAACTGGTGGCTACCGAAGTGGTTGCAGAAGATCCTGCCTAACATCCACATCGAGGGCGAGGAAGAGGTCGTGGACGAGGTCGTTCTCGATGGGACTCCGGAGAAGCGCGAGGCGCCGAGCCTCACCTAGTCCTCGAGCAGGCGGTAGCCCAAAGATAAGGCAGCAGTAAAAGGAGCGGCTCAATCCTGAGCCGCTCCTTCTTACTTGCTCTTTCTTGGTTGCTTAGATCAAGGCATGAGGCCGAGGGGCTAGTTGCCCTTGAATGCGTCCTTTACCTTCTCGCCTGCCTGCTTCAGATTGCCTTTGGACTGATCGGCCTGGCCCTCTGCCTCGAGGTCCTTGTCGCCGCTCGCTCGCCCCGCGCCCTCTTTGGCGTTCCCTTTGAGCTCCTCGCCCTTGTTCTTGAGCTTGTCGACTTCACTCATCGCGACCTCCTCGCGTAAAGATGGTTGTCACCCCTCATTCCTACCCCTCGCGAATCCTTTGGAAACGGGCGGTCGGTAGCCCCTCACGGATTAGAGAGCTCGTCTTGGGGGAGGAGACAGTAGCCATCCGGAAGAAAAGGAGATCTGATGCCGAACGCGATCGAGCTTCTGAGAGAGGACCACCGCAAGGTGAAGAAGTTGCTGGAACAGGGCGACGACACCACCGAGAACGCGGTCAAGACGCGCACCGAGGTGCTCGAGAAGATCAAAGCCGAGATGCAGGCCCACGAGACGATCGAGGAAGAGATCTTCTATCCGGCGCTTCAACGGCACGAGAAGGCCAAGGAAGTCGTGCTCGAAGGATACGAGGAGCATCATGTTGTCAACCAGATCCTCGGCGAGCTGAACGACGTCTCGGTCGAGGACGAGAGGTGGGCCGCGAAGTTCTCGGTCATGAAGGAGAACATCGAGCACCACATCGAAGAAGAGGAAGACGACATGTTCAAGAAGGCAGAGCAGATCTTCTCGAAAGCCGAGCTGGACGAGCTAGGCGACCGGATGGAGGCGAAGAAGCAGCAGCTCCAAGGGTAGCGGGAAGCGTGGATCCTAGGCGGCCAGCTTGTTACGGGCCTTCCTTCTATTGACCAGCCGCAATGCAAGGATCGAACCTTCGTACATCAGGTAGAGGGGGGCGGCCAACGCCAAGAGCGTGAACGGGTCCTGGCTCGGCGTGACCACGGCCGAGAGAGCCACGATCGCAATGAGTGCGACCTTGCGGTTCCGGCGGAGCTGTTCGACAGACAGGACGCCTACGAGACCGAGGAAGAACAAGAAGATGGGTAGCTCGAACATCACTCCAAAGCCGAGCATCATCAGGCCAACGAAGGAGAGATATCGGTCTGCTTCCAGGAAGGCGACCAGGCCTTCGCCACCGATGGTCATCAGCAGCCGCAAGCCGGTGGGAAGCGTCAGATAGGCGATGACGCCGCCCACGATGAACAGGATCACTGCCGAGAGAAGGAACGGCAGTGCGTACTTCTTCTCCTTGGACTTGAGCCCGGGGGTGATGAACGCCCAGATCTGATACAGCCAGACCGGCGATGACACGAAGATCCCCGCGAGGCTGGTGACCTTCAGGCGAAAGGCGAATGCTCCCGAAACGCGCGTGAATACCAATTGGCACCCCTGGGGGCCGAGGAAGCGCTCGTCAAGAGAACAGAGCGGCCCCCTGAGGAGCTCGAGGATCGGTTCGTACAAGAAGAACGCTCCGATCGACACGGCGAGGAACGCAATGGCGGCATAGGTGATCCGTTTCCTGAGCTCGCGCAGGTGCTCGATCACACTCATGGATGGAGCTACCGAAGAGCGCCGCCCCCACGGGCGCCAGCGCGCCCTGCGCACATCCGCGGCTGTGCTCATGGCCGGCCCGCCGGTACGGAATGCTGCCCGGCCGTCGTTGTCGCTTCCGCGTGAACCACGGTGTCGACCGCCTCTGGGGTGGTCGGGGTGCTATCGGGCGAGATGTCCGCACCTGTCGTCGTGGTACCTGATGCCACTGGATCCAAGTCCGACTTCGGCTCCTCGTCCTCCGTGGTGGCGTCGTCGAATTGGGACTTCGCATCGGCCGCCATGCGCTTGAACTGGTGAAGTGTCTTGCCGGCCGTTCGCGCCATCTCGGGAAGCTTGTCGGGGCCGAATACGAGCAGCGCCAGGACACCCACGACGAGGATCTCCATCGGACCTATCTGTGGCATGGAATCAGACCTTCGACGACTTGTTCTCGGAGAAGGCGAGTGCGCGCGCCTGGACGACCTCATCGGCGCTCTTGGCGCAACCGGGACAGAACTGCGACTCGACGGGGATCTCGGTCTTGCAGAAAGGGCAGGGACCCTCTATTGCGGTTTGGACTTCCCCATCTTTGAGACCGGACTTGAACTCCTTGCCCGCGCGGCCCATCGATCGGGCAAGCTCGGGGACCTTCTTCGCTCCGAAGAGGAGCATCACGACTGCAAGTACGAGCAATAGCTCGGTACCACCTGGAAAACTCATTATTGCCTCCAATAGATCGTTGAGCGCGGGGCTCGGATGGAAGACCGGACCGGGAGAAACGGCAGCCGCTCCCGGCCCGGTCAGGTCCTAACGCGTTACTGCTGCTCCACCACTCATCGAGCTGGAGCCGGCGAGGAAGGGTTGAACCGCGCCGAGGACTTGGTTCATGTCCTGAGGCGTTTCGGTCGCTCCCATGTACACGCCATCCTCGGGAGAAAGACCGAGGATGCTTCCTACGACTGCGGCGTGACGTGCTTCCACCCCGAAGATCCCTGCGGCAGCTTGAAGGATGTCCTTGTTCTGGATGAATCCTGCTGCTCCGAGATACGCACCAACGCCTGTGTTCTCGAACACGTGCGCGGTCTTCAGGTAGCTCTCCCTGCTGGCGAACGACTTTCCGAAGTCGACAGCAGGTGCTTTGACCGGCGTGCCGCCGATCTTCATGATGGTGTCGGTGATGGCCGCTACGTGCGCGTCCTCATCGGCTCCGATCGTCTGAACGTACTCCGCCTCTTTGCCCGAGAGCAGGCCGGCGTCGTTTCCCTGACGGTAGAACTCGGACTCGAGGAACTCGAGCGTCAGGGCGTAGTTCAGCACATCCTCATCGCTCCCGAAATCGGAGCTCTGCGCCCAGGCGAAACGCGTCGTCAGCATCTGCAGACCGACGGTCGCCGGGACCACAGTGGCGGTGCCTTTCAAGAAACTTCGTCTATCCATGAATATCGCCTCCCTTAGGCCTTGATGAAGGGTTTGGCTGCCGCGAGGACCTGCTTCATGCTTGCAGTCTTCTCGACGGGCGCCGGGAATGGGTTGCCGCCTGTGAGGTCGGCCAGTACAGCCGCGTGACGCGACTCGACTCCTGCGATGGCGGCTGCTGCTGCCAGGATGTCGACGCTCTTGATGAGGGTGACCTGTCCGTGATAGGCGGTCACTCCCAACTCCTCGAAGGTAGACGCTGTCTTGAGGAACGTGGCCTTGTCGTTGAAGGTACCGTTGGGGTACTTGGTCTTCGGCGCCTTCACCGGTGTTCCGCCGAGCTCCTGGATGGTCGCGGTGAGCGCTTCGACGTGGGCGTTCTCGTGATCGCGGATCGGCTGGATCAATGCCAGCTCTCTGCCGGACACGACTCCACTGTCGACGCCCTGGGTGTAGAAGTCCGCCTCCAGGTACTCCAGTGTTAGTGCGTAGTTCAGGATCTCGAGATCGCTGTCCTCGGCCTGAGCCGATGCGAAGACGCTGCTGAAACCTCCGACTGCCAGCGTGCTTCCGACACCTACGAGTCCTGCCCACTTGAGGAAGTTGCGTCGGTCCTGATCTCGATCGAACGTGAGAACCGGCTCCCCATTAAAGATCTCTTCACTGCTCATTGTGTTGCACACCTCCTAGTAGAGAAACAGATTGCGGTACATCAACTGCTGGAATTGTCCTCGCCGCCTCCCCTCTCTCGCGCTTTCGAGTTGGTCTGGGAAGGAGTGGCTTTGGCTTGCACGACGATGCGATGCGTACGTTGCCCCTTCGGGGTGCACGCGAAGAGCGTGATCGTCCGAGCACGCCTTCTTTGAGGCTGTCTCAGGACGAAGTCCACATACCTCTCCTCGGGCACGACCGTCGTCTTGAAGACGCGATAAACGGTGGGGCGCGCGTTGGGCATGTCTGTTCTGATCCGGTCGCCGCGCTCGAGAAGGTCCAGATCCTCGAAGGGGTGTGTGAAGGTCGTTCGATGGCCGGCGAAGACGGCATTCCCGGGCTGCCCCGGCCAGGGCGTCCCGGGCCAATGGCCGGGTCCCTTCTTGACGGCTTCGTCGGTGACGCCGTCGAAGAATCTCGTGCGCAGGTCGATCGCGGGGATCTCGATGGTCCCGAGCGCTGCGCGGTTGCCGCGTTTGAACACGATGGAGACCTGTTTGCCAGCCGCCTCGGCGCCCGCTGCTGGCGAATCGGCCTGCCCGGAGGTTGAGCCTTCATCACTCGCCCGGTCGGAGCTCAGGATCTGAGAGACCCGTGGGGTCGGGGGTTCAGGGCGGCTCAGGTATACGGCGATGAGCGCGGGGATGAAGATGACGGCTGCGGCAGCGGCGATCCGCCAAGGGGACCGCTCTCTTGTTTCTTCCATGGAACTGGTTCGGAATGTGCATTCCGAACGTATTGTGCAATTTGAGGTTTATTGCCTAAGGGGATGGGAACAGCAGGCAGCTGTCGCCGAACTCGTGCCACAGATAGCCGCTGCGTATCGCGGCGTCGTAAGCTCGATCGACCAGGTCCCCGCCTGCAACGGCCTCGAGGAGAAGCTGGTGGGATGCGTCCGACGTGTGCCAGCCCGTGATCAGAGCGTCGACCACCCTCGCGGGACGTGCCGGCGACAGAACGAGATCGGTCCACCCTTCGCCCGGCATAACGGTTCCGCCCTCATCCGTCACCGTTTCGAGGGCCCTCGTTACCGTTGTGCCCACGGCTATCACAGAGCTTCCGGCTCGGTGCGTCTCGTTGACGAGCCTGGCGGTTTCGGCCGTCACGCTGTAACGCTCGGGAAGGGGACTCTCACCTCGTTCTAACGAGGACACTCCCGCGTGCAACAGGATGGGGGCGAAGACGATCCCCTGTGACACCATCTGGGTGACTAGATCGGTGGTGAAAGGTCGTCCCGCACTGGGCATCTCGGCGCTTCCCGGATCGCGAGCGAAGACCGTCTGATACATCGAGAGAGGATGCCTCCCCTTCAGGTACGTATACGCGATGGGTCGCCCGAACACTTCGAGGTACTTCTCGATGCAGTCAGCGGTAGTTGTGACGCGGACCAAACGGCTTCTCCCTTCCGGACCGGAGAGGGCGGACAGGATCACGAGCTTGGCCCTCCCGTTCAGTCGGATCCGCTCCCCTGAGATCCCGTCGAGCAAGGGTCCGGGTGCATCCGGGGAACGCAGCTCGACCGTCCAGGTACCGTCATCGAACCGGGTGGAGAAATGTACGAGCACGCGGTGTCCAGACTCGCGCTCCCCCTCGATCGCAGCAGGCAGTGTCGCCGAGGTGTTCACGACGACGAGGTCGCCGCTCTGCAGATAGCGGGAGAGTTCCTTGAAGGTGGTGTGGATAGACCCGGACGGACCGGCCACGAGGAGACGAACCCCATCGCGCTTAAGCCCCCGCATCTCGGGCGGCTCGCCAGCGGCACGATCGTTGGGAATATCGAATGACGCTCGGATGAGCGAGGCACTTGCGTTCATGGAGCGGCCTCTGTCGCGGTGACGCGCAGATCGCTGGCCCGGTAGCGGCCGCTCGGTGGAGCTTCCTCCAAGAGCCGCAGGAGCGCCGGCACAACAGTTTCGGGTTCGGGGCGGTCGGAGATGTCTTCGCCCGGGAACGCAGCCTGGTGCATCGCCGTCCGCATGTCACCGGGATCGAACGCGTAGACGCGGATGGAACTCTGCTCGGCGCCGAGGATCGCCGTCAGCTGGTCAAGAGCGGCCTTCGAAGATCCGTAACCGCCCCATCCTTCGTAGGGCTCGACCGCGGCGTCGGAGGTGAGGTTGACGATCGCGCCGGAGGCAGCGCGCACCTTCTCCAGTAGGAGCTGCGTCAACGCAAGTGGCGCAACGATGTTGATCCGAAGGACCTGCTCCAGTTCCTCGATGGGGTAGTGGTCGAGACCCGGGAGTGGACTGGGCCCGAGGACGCTGGCGTTGTTGACGAGCAAGTCGAGGCGACCCAGGCGATCCACCGCGTGGGCAAGTTCTTCGCGATGCTCGGGATCTGCGATATCGCCGGTTATCGCCGTGACGACGCTCGACCCCAGCGAGGAGGCGACCGCTTGCAGTTCCTCGTCCCCCCGGGCATCGATGATCAGCCGCCAGTTCCGGCGAGCCAGCTCCTGGGCGAGGGCGCGGCCGAAACCCCGAGAGGCGCCAGTGATGAGTGCAGATGACATTCAGACCTCCTGTTTCGGTGTGGCCACAGACTAAGAGTTGAAGTAAGCTTTAAGTCAAATCGAAGGGGAGGCATCGATGGAGAACGAGATGCTCTTGGTCGGGGAGGTCGCGCGTCGCAGTGGCTATGCACCTTCGGCCCTGAGGTACTACGAGCGTGAAGGGCTCATCAGCGCGGGGCGCAGCGAGGGGGGCCAGCGCCGCTTCGATCGCAGCGTTCTACGCAGGCTTGCCTTCATCAGCGCAGCCCGACACGTTGGCCTGAGCCTCGAGGAGGTCAGGCAGGCGTTGGGGAAACTCCCTCGTTCCAGGAATCCGACGGCTGCCGATTGGAAGAACATCTCAAGGCACTGGCGCGCGCGGCTCAACGACGAGATCGATGCCCTCGTCGCACTTCGCGACGGGTTGGACTCCTGCATCGGTTGTGGGTGTCTCTCGTTGAAGCGATGCGCTATCTCGAACCCTCGCGACGTTGCTGCGAGTAGAGGCCCGGGGGCCCAGTACCTGCCGAGGCAACTTCGCCAGCCTCCCACCGGCGACGTCGTCTCTCGAGGTTGATCTACCGCCTTGCCTGACCGAGGTTGCGTTCGGTTGTACGACCGTCGACCAGCTCGAATTCAAGGCGCGATGCTTCAGCATCCGCCTCTTTCACACGCACCCGAACCGGGGTACCGAGGTCCAGGTTCGTACACTTGCAGTGCCCTACCACTGCCAGGTCCACGAGTTGCACCGAACCGCTCTTCTCTCCTGCCTCTACGACGATGCCATCGAATTCGCGACCGACCTGGGGCTCGAGGATGGCGGCCTCGACGAGGTCGACGACGCGTCGCTCGAGCTCGCCGTTCCTTCGATGCGAGTCCTTCATGATCTCGGGCATCTCCGGGAGTGCCTCCTTTACCCACGAAGGGGGGGTGTCGCCCCGACAGAGCGACAGCGCAACCTCGTTCGCGAAGCGGTCGGCCAGCCGTCGAAGCGGCGCGGTCACGTGCGCGTACGGAGCTGCGATCCCTGAATGCGTCGTCTCTTTCGGAGGATGTCTATCGAGCACGACGTACCCCGCTCCTCGAAACAGTCGCATCGCGACGTTCATGACTGCCGCGTGACGCAGGTCGGATGGATCGAGGCGATGAAGGAACTCCCCATGCGTGATGGCGTCCGGCCACTCGAGTCTCAGGGCGGTTGCTGCGCGGCGAAGAGCGATCAGACTGTCCTCTTGAGGCGGGGGCATGGTGCGCAGTAGCCCGGCGCCCCCGTCGAGCATCAAACGCGCCGCAGCCATTCCCGTCAGCAGTGAGATCTGCGCGTTCCATTCCTCGACCGCAAGCGGCCCCCTGAACGAGAGGGCGTAGTTGCCGGCGGGACCGCTTACCTCTTGTTCGGGGAGCTCGATGTGGATGCCGCCTCGCTCGATCTCTCGTTCCTGTCGCAAGCTTCCGATGACGGACAAGAGTTCGAGCGAGGTCCGCGGGGAGGCGGAATCGATCTCCCGCTGGGCTTCCTCGTAGGTCATCTGCTCGCGGCTGGTGATGAGTGCCCGGCTCACGTTGGTCGTCTGCAGCTCCCCTCCGTGGTCGAGGGTCATCTCCCACAACAACGCGGGGCGCACCTGACCCTCGAGGAGGCTGGCGGCGCCCTCGCTCAGAACCGGGGGGTAGAGGCGGACCCGGGCGTCGGGCGCGTAGAGCGTCTGCCCCCGGCGCCGAGAATCCAGATCGATCGGATCACCCGGCGAGATGAACCAGCCCGGGTCGGCGATCGCGTATTGAATGAGAAAGCCTTCGCCGTCTTGTTCGGCGTGGAAAGCCTGGTCGAGGTCCTTGCTTCCCGGTGGGTCGATCGTGATGAACTCGATCTCCGGTCGAGGCTCGTGTTCATGGCCGTCTTGGGGGTCCCGGGTGGCAGCTTTCTCGGCGGCGTCCATTACCTCTTGGGGGAACGCGGACGGCAGATCCATCGCTGCACGTATGCGTTCGAAGCCGCGAACGAGATCTTCGGCGGTGGGCGCGAGCTTGAGTCTGGATGCGGGCATGAGCACCTTCCTACCTTGGAGGGGATGGGACGTCGTTTCGGCGCAGCTCTTTTCTGTTCTCGGATCCCCCGTTCAGGAGATCAGGCGTCTCCTCATTAGCCGGATCGCAAGAGCGCTCGCAAGGATGAACATCACGACGAGATAGGCGACATGCAATGGGGTTCCCCACCCGACCTCGCCGGTGGTCAGGGCGCGCAGCAGCGAAGCCGAGTGGTACAAGGGCGTGACCTGAACGACTGGTCGGAGGTAGCCCGGATACAGCGACACAGGGAAGAAGGTCCCCGAGAAAAGGAACAACGGGAACACCACCAAGGTCATGACCTTCTCGAGTGAGGAGATCTGCTTCGTGATGCCGGTGAGGATCATGGCTCCGGCCGAAAGCGCGCCACTCGAGAGCATCACCGCCGGCAGCGCCAGCAAAGCCCATGGTGAATGGATTAGGCCGAAGAGGAGCATGACGACCAGGAATCCGGATCCGTAGATCGTTCCGCGGATCAGTGCCCACATGACTTCGCCGACGGCTATGTCCGAGATGTTCACCGGCGTCGTGATGATCCCGTCATAGGTCTTCATCCAGTTGAGCTTGAAGAACGGACTGAAGAACCCATCGAAGAGGGCGCCGTTGAGCGTCGATGCGGCGAGCATCCCGGGGGCGAGGAACGAGGCGTAGTCGAGCAGACCACTCGCGTAGGGAACCCCTCCGACGAACTGCCCGACCCCGAAGCCCACCGCGACCAGATAGAAGACCGGTTCGAAGAACCCGCTAATGAATGCGATCCAGTAGTGCTTGTATGCAAGCGCGTTCCGGTACACCAGATGGATGGCGCGGTGGAGTGAAGGTCGGGGGTAGGCCTTGGCGTGCGCGACGACGGCCATCAGGGCAGCAGCCTTCTCTCGAAGTTCCGGATCCCGACGACGACCCCGACGGCGAGCAGTGCCAGGAGGTACCCCAGGTGCCAGATGGCCGAAGGGTCCGGATCGTAGATCGTCAACTGCCGCACGAGCTGGATCCCGTGGAAGAGCGGCGTCAGGTGAGCGACCACCTGACCCCATGCCGGCAGCTGGTCGATCGGGAAGAAGGTCCCCGATAACAGGAACAGGGGTGTGACGACGAACCTGAATAGCCACGTGTAGGCCTCGTCGGTGTGAAGGGTCGCCGTGTACGCCATGATCACCGCGGCGCAACTCGTGCCCACGAGGACGGCAACGGGGATCGCGAAGATCGCCAGCGGCGAGTCGAAAACGCCCGCTAGAGCCATGATGGCGAAGAACGGAACGGCCAGCTGTGTCAACAGCACTGCGGTCCACGACACCTCGCCGAGGAAGATGTCGCGGATGTTAAGGGGTGAGGCCAGCTGTGCGTCGTAGTTCTTCTGCCACATGATCTTGTTCATGACCGGATAGGTACCGCTGAATGAGCCTGCCTGCATGCAACTCGCTGCGAGCATGCCCGTGGAGAAGAAGGCGAGATAGTCGACGCCGCCGAAGGCCCGTTCCTCTTCGACCAGAGACCCCAGGCCGAGGCCCATAGCCGAGAGGAACATGACGGGGGACAGCACGGACAAGAAGAACGAGCTGCGCCAGGCTCGCCAGTGGACCAATGAGTTGCGTCTGACGATCTTCGTCGCGTTCACTCGATCAAGGACCGGCCGGTGATCGTGAGGAAAACGTCCTCGAGGGTTGCCCTGCGCACGAGCGCGCTGTAAGTCTGGATGCCTGAGTCGTGGATCATCGACAGAGTCGCGTCGCCGGTCTGGGTGTAGAGCAAGACGCGATCGGGCAGCCACTCAACGCGATCGGCCAGATCGTCTGCGGACGTGGCGAGCTTCTCCCGCGCCTCGTCCGCCAGGCGGAGCTCGAGAACTTCGCGTGTGCTGTAGCTGGCGATCAGGTCCGGTGGTGATCCCTCGGTCACGATCCTCGCCTTGTCCATGACGACAAGGCGGTCGCACAGTTGTTCCGCCTCGTCCATGTAGTGCGTCGTGATGACGAGCGTGACACCACGTTGCTTGAGGCGATAGAGCCGGTCCCAGACGAGATGTCGCGCCTGCGGATCGAGTCCAGTTGTTGGCTCATCCAGCAGCAACAGATCTGGGTCGTTGATGAGGGCCCTTGCGATGGTCAGCCGGCGCTTCATCCCCCCGGATAACGGCTCGACCTTGCTATCGACCTTCTCCTGCAGCTGGACGAACTCGATCAACTCGTCGGTACGCGGTGTGGCGATGTCTCGAGGGATGTCGAAATAACGCGCGTACATCTCGAGGTTCTCGCGCACGGTGAGCTCGAGGTCGAGGTTGTCCGTCTGCGGCACGACGCCGATCCGGGCCTTGATCTCCGATGCTTGCGACACCGGATCCATGCCGATAACTTGCAGCGTCCCTCCGGAAGGCGGCGAGACGCAGCCGATCATCCGCATGATGGACGTCTTGCCGGCCCCGTTGGGGCCGAGGAAACCGAAGGCCTCGCCTCGCCGCACCTCGAAATCGACCGCGTCGACGGCGGCCAGTTCACCGAAGCGCTTGCTGAGGGCCTCGGCCTGGATCAGCGCGCCCGTCGTAGATGCGGCGGTTGGGACCATTCGGGCATCCTAATGACGCCCGATGGAGCCATGTCCCTCCTCGAGAGGGGTCCTTCTTGTCAGAGCTAAGCCTGCCGCTCACGGCGGGCTCGGCGCTGAGCTAGAAGGCCTTCCGTTCTCGGAGTGCGAGTGTCCCTCTGAGTCCCTGAACCACGCAGCGCGTTCGTCTGCAGTGTGGCCACGGCCGCGATGGGTGTAAACATGGCACCTCCTTAGGGTCCGCCTCCCGAGCATGGAGTACGGCCCGAGGCTCCCGCAAGAGGGTATGAGAGAAGTGCGCAATGTCCGGATACTTGGCCACCGTGCGCGATGGAGGATGATGACGCGATGACTGCCAGAACCGTAGTGATCACCGGCGCATCCACGGGTATCGGACGGGCATGTGCCCTCCATCTCGATAGTCGCGGTTGGGAGGTCGTGGCCGGGGTTCGCAAGCAAGAAGATGCAAAAGCCCTCGAGCGTGACGCCTCCGATCGGTTGATGACAGTGATGCTGGATGTGGCCGATCAGGATTCGGTAGATGGGGCCGCCCGGACGGTCGGTGAGGCGCTCGGCGGCCGGCCGTTGTCCGGCCTGGTCAACAACGCGGGGATAACGATCCAAGGTCCGCTCGAGTTCATCCCGGTCGACGAGCTCCGCCGTCAGCTCGAAGTGAACGTCGTCGGCCAGCTCGCGGTAACCCAGGCGTTCATGCCTGCGATCCACCGTGGCAAGGGCCGCATCGTGTTCATGGGATCCGTCGGCGGGCGGACGCCATCGCTTCCGTTTCTCGGGCCCTACATCGCGTCCAAGTATGCCATCGAGGCGATCGCCGAATCCCTCAGGCTCGAGCTTCTGTCTTCGGGCGTGAAGGTGTCGATCGTCGAGCCGGGGACGATCAAGACACCTCTGTGGGACAAGGGTTACGAGCACTTCGACGAGATCATGGGATGGGTTCCCCCGGAAGCGCGTGATCGCTACGAGGGGGGCATGAAGAGATCCATGGAGTTCGCGCGCAAGACCGAGGAGCGAGGCATCGAACCACAGAAGGTAGCGGAGAGGGTCGAGCACGCGCTGACCGCCAAGCGGCCACGGATCCACTACCTGGTGGGAACAGATGCCCACGTGCGGACGGCGATAGAACCGTACCTACCGAAGCCGCTTCGCGACCGTGTTTTGAACCGGGTGCTCCTTCGCCCGTAACGCAGCGTTCAGCCCAGCTCGATCTGAAGCGGCTTCCTTAGGGGGAGCGACACCTGTATGCGAGCTTGCGCAGAGTCTTCGCCGACGCACATCACGGTGTAAGTGCCCTCCGCCGGAGCGGACAGGGAGAAGGCGCCGTGCGAGTCGCTGAGCGCGGCGATATCGGAGAACGGACCCGGTCCGTCCACGATGAAGACGCGGGCGTCCGCGACCGGGCGTCCCGCTGGGGACCTAATTTCACCCGAGATGACGTTCCGCTCGGACTGAGTCACCGAGTCACTCCCGAGCCACAGTCATCTAACGTCGGCGCGAACCGGATCATCAGTTTGTCCTGGGGATGAGTCACGACCCATGAGAGGCAGGTTCGACGCCCCTTAGGCCTTCCAGGCGACCATGTTGTTGGCCACCGCCGAGATGACTCTCGTGCCGGAATTCGTGGTTGCGCCTCCGTACGCGTGGACCGCCACTCCGTATCTCTGTCCACCTGCGATCCTGTAGACGGAGCTTCCGCTCTGTCCGCCGACGGTGTCGATGTCGTAATACACCTTGCGCGTATTCACTGATGCCGTTCTGTTCCAGTGGTACCAGAGGGTGCCGGGCGGTTTGTCCCCCGGGTAGCCGACGACATTGAGCGTGCTGGCGAGCAGGTCGGCGTCGGAGAGGACGGAGAATCCGAACCATCCGGTAGAGGCGCCGAGGTCGGACGGAAGGATGATCGCGCCGTAGTCGTAGTTCTGGTCACCCCACGAGGTCCAACCGGTAACCGACCGGAAGTTCGAGCTTGCGACGGATCCGTACGGAAGCGATGCGGCGTTGCGCCCGGGCATCACGTCGATCCGCCGAACCCAGCCGTCGCGGCCAGGCACGCCGCTGTTCTTGATGTACACGCAATGACCCGCAGTGATCGCGGTGTGGGGGCCGATGAACCAACCCGTGCCGATCCAACGCGATCCGTCTGCCGCCGTGATCAACAGAGACGAATGCACGCGCCACGGATAGACGTTCGTCGTTGTGATCTGGATGCGGTCGTCTGGACCGTGCACGGCTTCGGCCATCGGGGGAGGAGGACCGAACGAAGCTTCGCCGATGTCCGGCAGTTGGACGCTCGGAGGCGTGAAGAGGTCCTCTTCCGCCGCGACCGCGGCTTCGATCCGTTCGTACCCCTGGACCTCTTCTGTGCCCTCATCCGTTACGCCGGTGGAGTTGGGGTCGATCCCTTCTTCCGGCGGCTCCGTGAACTCGACCCCCACGGGGATCTCCTCGCTGGGTTGATTCGTTACGGGCACGTGGCCCAATACCGGGTTGTCTCCCGCGACGGCGCCGTCCGTCATGAAGATCCCCTTTCCGATTCGATGAGCCCGATAGCCGATCGGGGAATCGGCCTACATAACCGAGATCTAAGTATCGAGCGCGCGAGACAGGAGAGCCAGGGAAAAGCTGTCAGCGTGAACTCGATCCTGGGGATGTGCGGCTATCGCCCAGGGGCCCGCATGATGCGCGGATCGGAGATGGCCTCGTTCGGGCCGGTGGACCGACCGTCGAGCAGCACGGCCGGCAATGGTCGAAAGGTAGTCGGTGATACACATGATTCGTGGCCACCTACTCATTCGTCAGCGCGTGGAGGATCTGTGCGCCGCCCGAGGCCGTCTGGGAATACATCGGGGACCCGCTCAGATGGCCTCTCTTCTGGCCCGGTCTCGAGGGTGTGAAGCTGCTCGATGACGCGAGCTCCCCCGGAACGCAGGCCTATGAGTTCGTTTTCAAGAGCGTTCTGCCCTTCAGGGTGGTGCTTGAAGGGAGCGTGACCTCGAAGCAAGCGCCCCAACGGCTGGTCATGAAGACGCGCGGTCAGCTCGAAGGAACGGGAACGATCGATCTGCAAGATTCGGGGGATGGGTTCACTCACTCGCGGATGACCTGGGATACCCGATCGACGCTCCTCTGGATGAATCTGAGCGCGCCGCTCTTGCGCGGATTGTTCGAATGGAATCATGATCTCTTGATGAAGAGGGCGGGTGAGGGCCTCGCTCGCCGTCTGGGCGCACCGGTGGTCGAAGCCGGCCTCGGGAGAACGTCGCTGGCACGGGCGCTCGTGCCCTTCGCGGCTCTCGGTGTCGGTGCCTGGGCGGTGGCCCGCCTGCGCCGCTGAACGGTACTGAGTTTCCGTTCGTTGTTCCTGAGAATTATTACCTGGTCGAAGTGCCTTGTTGATGTTCATTGGGCATCCGAAGATGGGTACTTCGCTAACCCGGGAGGTCAAGACGATGACTAGCAGAGTCAAGAGTCTTTTCGTCGCTGTCGGAGCTATCGCGGTGATCTTGGTGACGCCCGTCACATCGAGCGCCACGTTCCCCGGCGACAACGGCCGGATCATCTTCAACCGCGGGTCTTTCGAGGCCCCGACGTTCATCGCTTCTATGGACCCCGATGGGTCCGACGTCCAGCGACTAACCGGACGATTGAATGCCTTCGGCGCGAGTTGGGATCCGGACGGGAGCAGGTTCATCTACTCGCGCATCAATAGCGCCGGAACGGTCGACCTGTTCATGCGCAACGCAGACGGGAGCAATCCGACCAGAGTCAGCAACACGACCAAAGATGAGTTCCAGGTCGCCTTCGGTCCGAACGGCAACCGGGTCGTCTACCAGAAGTGTGGATTCCAATGCGATCTCTTCATCAGGAACCTGACGACAGGGAATGAGGCCAGGGTGACCGACACCGGACGAGCGGACGAGATCGCCCCCCAATGGAGCGTCGACAACCTGATCGTCTTCGAGCGGGCCCCCAGACGGGGTGACATCGAGGTCTTCACCATCCACCCAAACGGAACCGTCGAAAAGCAACTCACCCACAACCGGAGGCGCACGGACGTGTCGGCCTCGTGGGACCCGAGCGGAACGAGGATCGTCTACAGCCGGTGTGGTTTCGAGGGAAACTGCGAGCTCTTCACGATGGATCCGGACGGCTCGGACAAGGACCGGATCACGAACACCCGTGCGGACGAGTTCGACGCCAAGTATTCGCCGAACGGCCGCTCGTTCGTGTTCACTCGCTCTCGCGGCGAGGGGAACAGCGATCTCTTCCGCATGCGTACGAACGGGAGCAGGTTACAGAGGCTTACGAACACACCCAACAAGTTCGAGGTCAGCGCAGACTGGCAGCCGGTGATCTAGACGGGAGCCGTGGTAGCGGATCGCCCTGGGTGGGCTTCTGTCGCCACGGCCGGTGGCCCTCGATCTCGACCAGCAAGGCGGCGCCCGTGCGTCGGGGCGCGCTCCGTTCCTTCGTATGGTGTCCTCATAGTGTCCGGTTACTTCTTGCATGTCGACCTCGATGAGTTCGTGGCGGCCGTGGAGATCCTTCGCCGTCCCGAGTTGCGCGGCAAGCCGGTCGCGGTCGGGGGGCGCGGCGATCCCACCAAGCGAGGTGTGTTGTCGACCGCCAGCTACGAGGCGCGTCGCTACGGGCTTCATTCGGGCATGCCCCTGCGGACCGCGCTCCGCAAATGCCCCGATGCGGTGTTCCTCCCGGTCGACCGTGAGGCGTATGACGCTGCATCCGAGGGGGTTATGCAGGTCCTCCGTCGCTTCACCGACGCCCTCGAGGTGTGGGGTTGGGACGAAGCCTTCCTTCAGGTTCCGGGTGACCCGGAGGCCGGGGCCCGCGCCATCCAGAAGGCTGTTTCGAAGGACACGGGCTTGTCGGCCTCCGTCGGCATCGGAGACAACAAGCTCCGGGCCAAGACCGCTTCGGGGTTCGCCAAGCCGGCGGGCATCTACAGGCTGACCGCCTCGGAATGGTTCGAGCTGATGGGCGGCAAGGCTACCGGAGAGCTCTGGGGCGTAGGGAAGAAAAGCGCGCGGAGACTCTCTGGGATCGGCATCGCTACGGTGCGGGAGCTCGCCGACGCGGACCCGGACGCGCTGGCTCTGGAGTTCGGACCGCGCACGGGCCCTTGGCTGATTGCTCTGGCGCGCGGAGAGGACTCGTCTCCCATTAACTCGGCGCCCCGGCGCGCCAGGTCGCGGAGCACGGAGCTCACTTTCGACGAGAACGTCGACGATCCCGCGATCATCGAAGCAGAGATAACGCGCATGTCGCGAGAGCTCGTGGAGCATGCTCGTTCGGCCGGCCGGCTGGTTGTGGGCGTCACGGTCAAGGTGCGATTCGCACCGTTCTTCACGCAAAGCCGAAGCGTGCGTCTGCAGGGATCGTCATCCGCGGCGGGTCCCATCACCGATGCGGCAACCCGCGCGCTAAGTCGTTTCGAGCTCGACCGGCCGGTTCGACTCGTCGGCGTCAAGCTGGACTTCGAGTGACGGACGAGCTCACGCTCCTGGTCGACGCGCCGAGCCTGATCTACCGGGCGTTCTTCTCGACACCCGATACCGTGCGGGCCTCGGACGGCACGCCCGTCAACGCCGCCCACGGATTCTTGAGGATGATGGCCCGCCTCGTTCAGGACCACGATCCCGATCGCATCTGCTGCGCGGCCGACGAGAACTGGCGCCCCGAATGGCGAGTGGAGCTCATCGAAACGTACAAGACGCATCGCACGGAAGCGGGAAGTCTTCAGCAGCAGACCGACGCCGAGGTCTCGAGGCAGGTGGCGATTATCTATGGGTTGCTCGCGCTCTGCGGGATCCAGGTCATCGGCCACCCGGACTACGAAGCCGAGGACGTCATCGGCACTTTGACCGCGCGCGCCCCGGGTCCGGTCGCGATCGTGTCGGGGGACCGGGATCTGTTCCAGCTGGTGCGGGACCCGGATGTGTGGGTGCTGTATCCGAAGCGGGGGGTAAGCGTCGTCGACCGGGTGGACGAGGCCTTTATCGAGAAGAAGTTCGGGATCCCCGGTGGGGCGTACCTCGATTACGCGGTGCTGCGGGGTGATGCATCCGATGGCCT
>JALZJQ010000176.1 GCA_030859685.1 Actinomycetota bacterium
ATGAGCAGGCTGCCGACAAGTTCCTTGAGGATGCCTTGAGCGCGCCGAACGAGCTCACGCACGTAGGCGGATGCCTCCCCGTCCAGGGCCCCGATCGTCATCTGGTTCCGTTCCTTCTCACGTAACCGTCAACGTAACGTGGGGCGATGCCGGATCAGTGTCCCGCGCGAGTACATGGGTCCAACCGGGTGGTTGAGGGTATGGTCTCCTACTACTTATGTAGTAGGAGACGATGGGTGAGGGTGTTGGGTGGGCTCTTCAAGAAGATCCGGTAGATCCGGGGGTGGGCGGGTCAATCCGCTGTGGGCGAAAGCTCCAGCGGTGTTGCTCCGCTACCCGGGGCTCTTCGCGTCGCTCGCCGCGGGGGCTTTGTTGCTGGCGCTTGTGGCTTCCTCTTATCCGATGTTCATCTCCGCGGCCTCGAGCGTCGCGTTGGGCAAGCAGATCGATCGGACCACCAGGTTCGGGGCCGGGTTATCGCTCGGTCGAACGTTCCCCATCGGCGGCGCCGACGTGGAGGCGGAGCAGACCATCCTTCAGGAGCGCACCGATCTTTTCCGTCGCCGGGTAGCCCGGCAGCCCCATCTGGCGGAGCCCGTGGTCACGGTCATGGCGCAGATCCCCTATGAGGTCAGGTCGGTCGAGAATCCGGCATTGGATAGCGACAACCTCCTCGTGGCGAGATCCGGCGCGGTGCAACACCTCGAAGTGCTAGAGGGAAGCGAGGGCGACGGGATGTGGATCTCTCACTTCACCGCCGACAACCTCAACCTCGAGCCGGGCGACGAGATGATCATCGCCCCACCATTCGGCGGCAACGACGTGAAGGTGCGGATTGACGGGATCTACCGCGCGCTCTCGACCGAACCGCGCACGCCGTTCTGGCGCCTGCTCGTGGGTCAGATCTATGCTCCTGGGCCTCCGGGTTTTTCGACACCCCCGCCGCCGTTGATGCTCGCGGACCTCGACGGCATCTCGGGCATCGTCAGGCAGATGGACTTGCGGGACCGGCCGGACGACGAGTCATTCGACCTCCAGCAAGATGCCCCTCTGGACGCCGCTCGCTACATCTGGGAGGCGCCCGTTTCATTGCGAGACCCAATGACGCTGGAAGAAGCACGGGATCTGCAAACCTTCATGATGAACCTGAACGACGCGTTGCGCGATCGTGGCTCCGAGTTGTTCAACGCGTTCGGTTGTGTTCGCTGTTTCAGTAACGACCCCCAGATCCTTACGCAGATGTCTGGTGTTCTATCCGAAACCGAAGTCCGGCTGGCGCCGATCGAAGGGCCGGTGCAGCTGCTGCTGACGGCGGGATTGCTAGTGGCGCTGACGATCATCGCTGCGGCGGGCGCTTTCGCCGTCGCGACGCGGCGGACGGAATCGGCGTTGTTATTCGCTCGCGGTATGACGCCACTGAGCCTCGGCATCAAGGCTTGTCTCGAAGCGACGATCCCCGTGTTGCTTGGGACCGCAGCGGGCTACGGTCTGGCAGCGCTCTTGGTGCGGGCTCTGGGACCCGGTGGTGTGGTTGATCCGTCGGCCGTGTCCTTGGGTGCACGCTACGCCGCATTGCTTGTTCCCGTTGCCCTGTTGCTGGTGGGAGTCGTGTCTGCGATCTTCTTCTCGCGCCAGTCGGAGGCCGCCTCCGCTCGACTGGGATTGCTGGCGCGCGTGCCATGGCCCGCCCTGATGCTCGTCGCGTCCTTGTTCTTCCTCAACCAGTTGATGCGCGGCCCGGGTGTGGCGGAGGGCTCAGTCGATGGGGCATCCGGTCCGAGCATCTCCCTGCTTCTGTTTCCCATTTTCTTCGTTGCCGGAGCCGCGGGTATCAGCGCGGGCCTGTTCCAGAGTGGGTTCCGCCGGCTCCGTGCCGGCAGCGGGAAACTGGGCTCCTCTCTTTTCCTGTTGATCCACCGGCTCGCCGGCGCAGCGAGACTGAGCATCGGCTTGCTGTCGGCATGTGCGCTCGCTCTCGGGATCTTCGTATTTGCGCAGACGATGGTGAATTCCCTGGAGACGACGATCCGAGCGAAGTCGCTCCTGTTCGTCGGTGGGGACGTACAGGGCACCTCGCGGCTCGGTCAAACCCTTCCTGATGACTTCCCCTTTCCGAGCACCGCCGTCACCAGACTGCCCGCGGAGGGGGCCATCCTCCCCGGCGAGGCCGTCGTCGATGTCCTTGCCGTCGATTCGGAAACCGTCGCCGCCGTGGCCTATTGGGACGAGTCCTTCGGTTCCGCCCCCCTCCAGGAGCTCGTGGGCAGGCTGCCGGACGCCGAAGACGGGCAGCTGCCGGTGCTGTCGACGGCTCCCGAGGTGACGTCGGACGCATCGCTGAGCATCGATGGTCAGGCGGTGCCTGTGAAGGTTGTGGGCGAGGTCGATGCTTTCCCGGGGATGTCGCTGGATCGCCCCGTGATCGTGGTCGATTCGGCCACTATCACCGAAGTCTTCGAACAAGCCGACGCGGGCGATCCTCTGGGACATAGGAATGCCGCCAGCGAGATATGGATCAAGGGAGACACCGACGGCATAGTGGATGGCCTCGCAGAGGTGGAGGACCCTCCCTACTTCGTTCTGACCGCCGAGGAGGTGCGCGACATCCCTTCGCTGTCGGCAGTGATCGATACGTATGGGGTGCTACAGACGCTGGGTCTCGGTGCCGGTCTGCTCGTGGTCGTCGTGATGCTCATGTATATGCAGGCGCGCCAGAGGAACCGCGTTGTGTCATTCGCTCTATCTCGGAGGATGGGCCTCGGCGATCGAAGCCACCGCGCGTCGCTGATGCTCGAACTGGGCGTGATATTCACCGCTTCGTACGCGGTCGCTCTACTCTTTGGGCTCATCGCCGCCCGTGTCGTAGTAAGCAATGTCGACCCACTCCCGAACATCCCTCCCGATCCGCTGTTCGAACCACCCCTCATCCCGTTCTTGCTTGCGGCCGCCGTGCTGGGCGTCGTATCCATCATCGGCGGCGCGCTGGCGAATCGCCGCGCCGAACGAGCGGACCTCGCGGAGGTGATGAGACTTGCGGCGTGACGTGGTCGCGAACTGCCGCGATCTGGTGAAGACCTACTGGAAGCAATCTGGGCAGGTACGCGCTCTCCAGGGGATCGATGCCGATTTCTTCAGCGGCGCGCTGACCGCAGTGGTGGGGCCCTCGGGTAGCGGCAAGTCCTCTTTGTTGCGTCTACTGGCCGCCTTGGATCGACCGACCGCAGGCATCGTGCGGATCGGAGACACCGAGATCGGCTCGGCGTCCGGGACCGAGTTGCGAGAGGTGCGTCGGAAACGGGTTGGCTACGTTTTCCAGCGGCCGTCGGACAATTTCGTTCCGTACCTCACGGTCATGCAGCATCTCGACCTCGCCCAACGAGATTCTGGAGGTGCCGGGGATCTCGAGCCCTCGGGGCTGCTCGAAGATCTCGGCATCGGCCGCCGCAGCGATCACCATCCGAACGAGCTTTCGGGAGGCGAGCAGCAGCGCGCCGCCCTTGCGCAGATCCTGATCGCCGGCCCCCGCATCATCGTGGCCGACGAACCGACCGCGGAGCTTGATAGCCACGCTGCGCGCGAGGTGCTGACGATCATGAAGCGGCTGAGTGCGGTTGGGGTTGCTCTGATCCTTGCAACGCATGATCCGAACGTCTCGCGAGTTGCAGACGAATCACTAGAGTTGCATCACGGGGTACTCGGCACCCCCAGCACGCCGGCGCATGTGATCGTCGAAGAACCCTCAGACGCTCCTGTGCCTGGAGATGATCCCGATTCCGCATGGAGGAGGCCGGGAACGGCCCGGTCCGACCCTCCGACGCGCACAGGTTCGACGGCGCGCGAGCGCCCGTCTGCCGCCCCGGCCCACCGGGCTTGTCTTCTCGAAGCCCGCGACGTGGTCAAGAGTTATCCGCGCGGGAACGAAACGGTCCACGCGTTGCAACACGTCGACCTCGTGCTCGAACCTCATCGTCTGATCGGACTTGTGGGGCGATCGGGCTCTGGCAAGACAACGTTGTTGAACATCCTTGCGGGATGGGAACGGCCCGACGAAGGCCGGCTCGAGTGGGTCGAGGAGCCTTCATCGCGCACGCTGACGCAGTGGGCCGACGTCTCGGTCGTCCCACAGAAGCTCGGGCTCATCGAGGAACTGACGGTGCGCGAGAACATCGAGTATCCGGCGCGCCTCACGGGTCGTCTCGAGGCTCTTGGCCCTGCAGTCGATCGCCTGGTCGCATCACTCGGCCTGGAGGAGCTCCTCGCACGTTATCCACTCGAGACTTCGGTGGGTGAGCAGCAGCGGACGGCTCTTGCGCGCGCCCTCGTGCTGACCCCTCGACTGCTGCTGGCCGACGAGCCCACCGGCCACCAGGACAGCCGCAACGCGCACAAGGTTTTTCAGGCTCTCCGGCGGGCGGCGGAGCGGGGGACTTGTTGTCTCGTGGCCACTCATAACGAGGAAGTGATCGGCTATCTTGACGAGGTCCTCACGATGTCCGACGGGATACTCCATGCGGCCGGTGAGCTGGTATCAGGCGCCTCGTCCCGACAGGTTTGAGATCGATTCATTCACGCTTAGGCTCGTGCGATGTCTGGATCGATAGACGCGGCGCGCGCGATGTGGGAGCCCTCCACGGTGTATCTCAACACCGCGAGCTACGGTTTGCCTCCGACCCCAGTTTGGGATGGCCTGCAGGAGGCTTTACAGGAGTGGCGAGCAGGATCCACCGGCTGGCTGCCGTGGAGCGAGAAGACGCAGGAGGCGCGCGAGGCTTTCGGCCGTCTCGTGGGTGTCCCTAGCGATCTCATCGCGGTCGGTTCGAACGTCTCGGCCTTCGCAGGATTGGTGGCCGGCTCGCTGCCGGCCGGCTCCACGGTCCTGGCTCCCGAGATCGAGTTCACTTCGAACCTGTTTCCGTGGATGATCCAGGAGGACAGGGGGATAAAGGTGCGGACGGTTCCACAGGCGGACCTGGTCGACGAGATCGACGACGACACCACTCTGGTAGCGGTCAGTGCGGTGCAGTCCGCATCCGGCGAGGTTACGCGGCTCGACGATCTGGTCGACGCGTCGCAGCGACACGGTGCGCAGGTATTCCTGGATGCCACCCAGGCATGCGGCTGGCTTCCGCTCGATGCCTCGAAGTTCGACTTCGTCGCGTGCGGGGCCTACAAGTGGCTCATGTCGCCTCGCGGCACTGCCTTTTTTACGATGAAGGAACAGCACGTCGGAACATTGAGGCCGGTCGACGCGGGGTGGTTCGCGGGGGATGAGGTTCACGACTCCTATTACGGGCCCCCCTTGCGACTCGCGGAGTCGGCGCGACGCTTCGATATCTCGCCCGCGTGGTTCTCGTGGGTGGGAACGGCTCTGGCGCTCGAAGTGCTCGAAGGTTTCGACATCGCCGAGATCGCTGCTCACAACATCTCGCTCGCCAATCGATTCCTCGACGGTGCCGGGCTTGA
>JALZJQ010000136.1 GCA_030859685.1 Actinomycetota bacterium
GCGGGGGCCGGCACTCATCGGTCCTCAAGCACCCCGAGCACGTTGCCATCGGGGTCGATGACGGTGGCCACCAGGCGGCCGCCACCGACGTCGTGCGCGGGCTCCTTCACGGTGGCACCCGCGGCGGTCACCTCGGCCGGCTTCGCGTCGAGGTCCGGCACGTGCCAGTAGGCCACCGGCGAGGTCTCGTCCTGCGGTCCACCGCCCGGCACCAGCCCGATGTGCTGGCCCGCGGCCTCGAAGCCGACGTAGTAGGACTCGGCTGTCTGCGGCGGCACGCCGAGCAGGGCGGCGTACACCTCCGTGGCCGTCGCCAGGTCGGAAACGGGATGCAGCACGGTCTTGATTCCCTGGGTGGGAGAGCCGGTCATGATCACTCCTGAAGTCGTGGGTCACATCGACCCGGTGGGATTGTCGAGTTTAGAGACGAACGGGAAGCCTGAATGGCGACGCCCATGGCGGTCACACTAGATGACCTAGACGGCGCCCCCCGATGCTGGATCCTCGATGAGGCCACGGAGGTACTCGATGGCCCTGTGGGCGTAGAAGCCGTCCTCCACGCGCTCGTCATACGAGTACTTCAACGTGAGCTTGGGAGCGCCGTCCTCGTCATGCACGCGGCCCATGGTGCAGAACATCGAGATCGTCCCGTACTCATAGAGGTGGTGGTACGCAGCGTCCAACCCGAGGCTCCCGAGGTTCGCTACGAACGCACTGGCGAAAAGAGGGTCGTTCTCGACATAGGAGCGTGGTAGGAGGCCGAAGGCGTCGCCAACGCGCTCGAGACCGAGCAGCATACGTAGAGGCAAACCCTTCAACTTCAAGACTAGATTCAGCTCGTTGTCCGTGTAACTCCTCTCCGAGGTCCGGCCCCCGGCAAGCTGGGACCGCATCGCGCGGACCATCTCACTGAAGGATTCGTCCGGATCGAAGCGGCGTTTAAGGACGATCACCGGGGCCGCCTCCGCCATCTCCTTCTTCGCCGAGAACGACAACCAGATGCCATCTCGCTGGTACAAGCGACCACCCGCCACGAACCGATTGAGCTTCGGAAAGTGGGCCAGGGTCTGCACCGCAGACCACATCAGAACATCGAAAACCTTTGGCTGAGGGTATAGGTCGAATCCATCGACGAAGCGGAGGGTCGTTGACACGTCGATCGTTTGTTCGAGCAGGACGGCCGACTCGTTCCGTCCCCGCATGATGTAGGGCATTATCTGGCGGTAGGCGGGCGCATCGTTCACCGCTCGGCCGTCGGCTCGCTTCTTTCGCACCGTCGCTCCAGTCACATCGCGTTACTGACGTACCGAGCACGCTACTGCACCAGTTAGCCTCAACACAGTTATGCAACTCGCGCACGAGGCATGGTTCACCGAACAGAGACCCGGCTACTCGTGGGACTTCGTAGCTCATCCGGTCACCCTTGGGGCGCTCCTGGCCGTCCTGATCGTTGTGGTGGTCTGGCGTCTAGTGGCGACCCGGCTCCCGCGGCCGGAGCTCCCCTTCCTCGCTCCACTCGCGCGCTTCTCCCCTTGGATCCCGAGGCTCCTCGGCCTTCACGCCGGGGTGTCCTTACTGTCCCAGGCGGCAAGCGGTTCCTATCTCGCTCCTTCGTTAGAGCTCCCCGACAATTGGTTCGGAACGCTGCTCGCGTTCCTGGAAGCCGTCATCGGGATCTGGCTCATCGCGGGTTATCGCGTGCGTCCGGCGGCCCTGCTCCTGGTGATCGCGGGACCCCTCGGTGCGCTGGGGTATGGGGTGGTCCCCATCCTCGAACGGGTTGACTTGCTCGGGATAGCCCTCTTCCTCGCGATACTTCCACCCGACGATCGCAGCCCAGGAGGGCGCGCTCAGGCGGCGCCCGCTCGTCTCGCCGGCGCCTTGCTCAGTCTTCGTCTTCTTGTCGGCGGAGCTCTGGTGGTGCTCGCGTTCACCGAGAAGCTCGCTCGGCCCGACCTGGCGATCGCGTTCCTCGAGCGCTACCCGGCGTTCAACATCCTGCACACATTGGGGCTTGATATCTCGAACGAAGCATTCATCCGGCTTGCAGGAGCGGTCGAGCTGCTATTTGGCCTCTTGATCATCTCCGGGGCCCTCCCCCAGGTCGCGGTGATAGTAGCGGGCATACCGTTCAATGCAACCCTCTTCTTTCTGGGTGCCAGCGAGCTCATCGGTCATCTACCCGTCTATGGCGCCATGCTCGTTCTGCTCATCTACGGGTCGGATCGGCGACTGGCCCCTCTCGTCCCATGGTTCCCGTGGAACGCGCGCGAGAGCGAAGAACCAAAGACATCCCGGCGTGGTCTCTTGCATGCCGGAGCCGAATAGGATCGGACCCATGTATCGCCCCCTTCCCTACCGTTGTTTCGTTGGGTGGCTGGTCATCGGCTCTCTAGCGTTCACGTTCCTGATCGGCGCGCCTTCGCCCGCCGCGATCGCAGGAAACAACATGCGCCCGCGCATAGTCGACGATCACATCCCCTACGGGGAGCAGCGAAGAACACAGATGGCTCGTTACTCACGACGTCACTACGGCCATGCAACCTGGCGGCTGCGGGACCCGAGGATCATCGTTCTTCACTTCACCGCCGGCGACTCTTACTCGGGGGCACGCGGATGGTTCGCGTCGAACACGCCTAACCGAGGCGAGTATCCGGGCGTTTGCGCGCAATTCCTGATCGGCAAGGGCGGGAAGACGGGGGAACTCGTTCGGCCCCGGACCCGATGTCGCCATGCGATCGGACTGAACCACAGAGCCATCGGGATCGAGATGGTGCAGGAAACGGGCAAGGGCTCGCACTGGGCCTCTCGCCAGATCCTCCAGCGACCGAAACAGGTTAGGCCCGCGCTCAGACTCGTTCGTCATCTCAAGCTTCGGTTTGATATCAGGATGCGCAACATCATCGGTCACGCCATGACCAACAACAGTCCCTTCTTCAGGGACCTGATGGGGTGGAGGAGCGATCACACGGACTGGATGTGGCGCGAGGTGAGGGAGTTCCGGCGGCGGCTGAAGCGGATGCTATGAGTCGAGGTCGTGCACGCCGCGTGCTTACCGGAATGCTGGCGATCGGGGCCACTATCTCCCTGAATGCACCACCGCAAGAGCCTGTCTTGCTGGACTCGGCGACACCGGCTGCGACCCGGCGCGTGACGATCGGACGTTCGGTCAACGGGCAACGGATCCGGGCGATACGCGGCGGCGATGTGGGGAGCCGTCGATCGGTCCTCGTGGTGGGTTGCATACACGGGAACGAATGCGCAGGCAGACGGATCATCAGACGGCTCCGGAACATGGCTCCGCCCAACAACCTCGAGATCTGGTTCGTTTGGACGCTCAATCCCGACGGCATGAACGCAGGTACCCGGCAGAATGCGCGAGGAGTGGATCTGAACAGGAACTTCGGGCGACGGTGGCGGCGCATCGGGAGCCGATGGTCCACCTACTACTCCGGCCCACGCAAATGGTCGGAGCCGGAAACGCGCGCGGCTCGTTCGTTCATCCTGGATGAGCGACCAGATCTCACGATCTGGTACCACCAGGCGATGGCCCTCGTCGTCAAGACGGGACGTCACGTGGCCGTCAAGCGACGGTATGCAAGCCTCGTAGGCCTCCCTCTACGGAGGCTCGATCCCTTACCCGGAACCGCGACGCGATGGCAGAACCACCGCTTCCGAAACAAGCCTGCGTTCGTGGTCGAGTTGCCGGGCGGACCGATGTCGCGAGCTTCGGCGCGCCGTCATGCGCGTGCGGTTATAGAGGTGGCCCGAAGCAGGTAGCGAAGTTAGTTGTTCTCCATGATGCCCCGGCGGGGTTTGAAATCCCGGATGGCCTTTGCCGCAAGCTGCTTTGGCTTGACGATCTTCACCTTGGTGGCCAGATGCAGCTTCTCGAAGAGCGAGATCAACCCAGCGCTTACGTCGATCTGTCCCCGACCGATGCCATGGCGAGCAGAAGTCGGGAAGGCGTGGTGGTTGTTGTGCCACGACTCACCGAACGAGATGATCGCAAGCACCCAGTTGTTGGTCGAGAAATCGAGGCTCTTGAAGGGTCGCTCGCCGTAGAAGTGGCAGATGGAGTTGATGCTCCAGGTGACGTGGTGGAGGAAGAACACACGCACCAGGGAGCCCCAGATGAAAGCGGCGATCCCGCCCCACAGGGAGCGAGTGACGGCGACACCGATCAGGGCCGGAAGTGTGAAAGACAAGACGGAGAGCCGGGGGAACCAGCGATCGATCTTCACGAGGTCGGGATCCTTCAAGAGGTCGGGAGCCCATCGTTCTATGTCGGTCTTCTCGGGAGAAGTAAGCCATCCGATGTGCGCGTGCCACAGCCCCCGGACGACGCCGCGCAAGCCTGGGCCTTCATCCAGGTGCGGGGAATGCGGATCTCCTTCGCGATCTGAATACGCGTGGTGGCGGCGGTGCGCCGCAACCCAACTGAGGACCGAGCCTTGCACTGCGAAGGACCCGCCGATCGCCAGCGCCAACTTGAGCCCGCGGCTCGCCTCGAAGCTTTTGTGCGTGAACAGCCGGTGGAAGCCAACGGTGACTCCCATACCGCTGAAGACGTAGAACACGAAGGCGATGGCGGCGGTGACTGCGCTGAGCCCGGTTCCCCAGAACAACGCGATGGCCCCGAACACGCCGGCGAACGGCAGGATGGTCAGGATCAGTACGGCTCGGCGTTGGAAGGTCGCTTCGCGGTGATCCAACTCGATCACGCCCTGGACATCGGTGGCGCGCGCGGGAGGAGGTGATTCGAGAGCTTGTGTCATGACCATCCCTTCAGGGATAAGTGATGCTGCGGGGGTTCTCCGGTGCTTTGAAGCTTCCCCGGAAAGCGCAACCTGTCAGCCGGATGAGCCACGGCGAGGATGTCTTACATTACCCCGGATCCCGGTTAACAATCCCCCTAAACCGTCCCTTTATCTTCCTCTCGTTGCCGCCTGACGCTCCATCTCGGCGTTCCATTCGCCGCCTATCAGGATCGCGATCGAGCTCAGATAGAGCCAGAAGATGAGGACGATCACTCCCCCGATGGGGCCATAGGTCTCGTTGTAGTTGGCGAAGCCGCTGTTCGCGTACCAACCGAAGGCGAGCGAGGCGACGATCCATAAGACACCACCCAGCACCCCCCCGACACTGACCCATTGCCATGCCGGCTTCTCGCGTTTGGGGGCCAGGTAGTAGTAGATCGAAAAGAGAACGATCACCGCCACGACCGTGAGAACCCATCCGAGGATCACGACGATCGTCGATCCGCCGAAGGTGAAGATCGGGGACGGCACCCCTCCGAGGATCCCGGTTGCGATGATCAGTAGTAGGGCGACAGCTCTCTTTGCGACGAACTTCCTGTCCTCCGGGACGTCATAGGCCACGTTGAGCCCCGACTGCAACGCGACCATCCCGGACGACGCGCTCCACAGCGCGAGAGCCGAGCCCGTGACCGCCGCGATGACGGAGGCCGTCTGGGTGGTGGAGTCCGCCCGCTTCAGCGCATCGAGGATGAAGTCGCCGCTCCCCCCGGGGAGAGCGGACGCGATGGAGCTCTGCAGCTCCGATGTATCGATGCTCGCCAGCCCCAGGATTCCGATAAGCGCGATGAAGGCCGGGAAGATGGCGAGGAAGAAGTAGTAGGCCATGCCTGCTGCGATGAGCGTCACTCGATCGGCCTTTATCTCTTTCAGGGTTCGCTTCAGCGCTTGCTTCCAGTCGCTCCGTTCGAGCTCGAGGGGGGTGTCGGGACCCGGCGACGATGCGGTCTGGGAAGGGACCCCCTGGTCGCTCGGCCGATCTGCTGTCCGCTCTGCAGTTTGATCGCTCATCGCTCTCCTCGATCCGCTGACGTTGTTCGACCCACCCTCAGCCGACGGAGCGGTCGCTCTCCTCGACTTAGGTACTTTCCGGTCAGCTTTGAGACGTATGAAAAGCACCCACATGAGAAACGCCCGCGCAACGATCCTTCCGACGGATGCCATCGCGCGGATTTACCCACGAGTCTCGACGTCTAACGGAACGTTCGCGCGTTTTGCATAGGTATGGGCGACACCTGCCCGTTATCCGGTGCGTGTGGCGGGTATCGGATTACGCTTCATCGGCGATGAGCGTGCTCGGCTTCCTCCTACAGACGCAGCGTCTTGGTCTCCGCCCGTTCAGGGCCGAGGATCTCCACGATCTCGAATCGATGCTCGGTGACGACGAGACGATGAAGTACGAGAGCCGAATGCGTAGGGTGCCTGCATGAGCACGGCCACTCACATCCCTTCGACGAGGGACCTCGAGGGAGACGATGCGCTCAAGACGCTGCGCTCGACGGGATGGGGAACCCTTCTACGTGATGCATTTGCCCGGTTACGGGCAGCCGACGGTTTCAGCCACGCCCGCGCGCTCGCGTTCCAGATCGCGCTCACGGCTCTCCCCGCTCTGATAGCTGCCGTTGGAATCACGACGGCGCTCGATCAAGACGACCTACGGACGGTTCTCAGAGAGGCGCTTCTCTCACTCGCGCCCGGTCCGGCGAGTCAGACTCTGACGCAAGCGTTCGAACAAGGATCACAGGCCTCCTCAGGCTCAGCTACCGCCGTCATCACAGGCATCGTCGCAGCACTCTTTTCGGCCACCGTGGCGATGGGCCAACTCGAGCGAGGCGTCAATCGCATCTATGGGACCGAGAGGGATCGGTCTCCTCTTCACAAGTACAGCGTTGCCCTACTTCTTGCGTGCACGGCCGGGATCCTTCTGTTGTTGTCCTTCGTGACCTTCCTGGCGGGCTCCGCCATACGCGAGGCAACGAGGAGCAACTCGGGGTTGAGTGACACGGCTCTGTCGGTATGGGGGGTGGCACGCTGGCCACTCGCCGTCGCGTTCATCGTCGGGGCTATGGCGATGCTGTTTCGATACGCCCCCCGCAGATCCCAACCGAAGGCCTCTTGGCTGCTGGTCGGATCGAGCATCGCTGTGCTGCTGTGGGTCCTATTGACCGCATTACTCGCGCTATACCTCGATGAAAGTCGCGAGTTCGGAAGAACGTACGGGCCGCTCGCGGGGATGATCGGCATGCTCCTGTGGTCCTTGATGTCTTCCTGGGCGCTTCTGTTCGGGGTCGCGGTCGCCGCACAACTCGAGGCGGTGCGCGCCGGCGTACCGACGCCCACGACCGGTGAGGACTCCTGAGTTCGGACATTTCGGGCGTAACCGGATTGGGGGTCCGGCGTTCTGTAGGATCCAGCGACATCGAGATGCATCCGCTCACCAACGGAGGCGATCATGAACCCGACCACCGGAGTTCTCGGCGAGGCCTGGGACGCGTACACGAAACACTGGAAGCACCTGCTTCCCATCGCCTTCATCGC
>JALZJQ010000052.1 GCA_030859685.1 Actinomycetota bacterium
CCCCCACCTCTGTAGATCTCGCCTCTATCGGCAGCTGCTGCTTATGCCTATTCCGACACTCCAACGTGATCGAGTGCCATGCCTCCGTGGAACTGGTCGAAGGTGTAGTTCTCCACCCGATCCGATATGACCTCAACCCGGTTGTCGAACAGATAAGGCACCCACGGGACGATCTCCTCCATGAGCATCTGATCGAACTCCGCCCAGCAGGCGACGCGCTCGTCCTCGGGGGACGTATCACATTCCTTGATCTTGTCGTCGGCGCTCGGCACCTCGGTCACCGCATAGTCGTTTTCCTTCAGCAGGTCCGCCGGAGCTCCAACCAGGGAGTAGTTGCAACACGAGTCGGGGCCGATGGCCACCGAGCCGAACAGCGGCTCGCCGAAGGTTGTTGCGTCCGCGTAGTCCTTGCCCCAGGCAGGACCCAGGCAGATAGCGACATGAGCGCCCGCGTCGTTGCACTTCTCGTACATCGGGTCACGCTCGAGAGCCTGGACTTGGAGCTCAATCCCGATCTCCTTGAGGCTGTCCTCGATCAGAGCAGCCTGGTCGGCATAGGGATCAGCCTGGTCGGTGACCGCAAATATGCCTTTGCACTCCGGAGCATCACAAACGCCGTCCCCGTCGCTGTCGTATTCGGACTCGCCCATAAACTCCTTAGCACCTTCGACGTCCGGTGTGCCGTCCTCATTCCCATAGGGGAAGTAATCGGCCAGCTCGTCATCAAGCAACCCATCTACGATGACGTGGCCGGCGATGTCACCGAACTGCGGGCCGCCGCGAAGCCGGCGCATACCGTCCTTGTCGATAGCCGCGTTAACGGCCTTCCGGACGTTGATGTCATCGAACGGAGGCTCGGCGAGGTTGAACGAGATGTAGCGCACCGCATCCGACGGGAAGGCTTGTACCTGGTCCTCTCGTTCCGGGTCCGAGAGGAACTCGCGGATCTGTTGTGCGGGAGGGATCCCATCCAGGTTGATATCCAGGTCGCCGGTGTCGACCTTGTTAGCAACGTCCTCCTCGGTGCCGCCGATCTCGACCTCGATACGGTCGACGTTGGCCGGCCGCAAGTCGTCGGTCTCCGGGTCCCAACTTGGATTCCGAACCAACGTGATCGAGCGATTCGGCTTGTAACCGGACACCGGCTTCTGGTCTTCGGGAGCCGCCTCGAAGTCGAGGTCCTCACTACCCTCGAACATGTACGGGCCGGTCCCTACCAGGAAACGGCCGTAGTCGCGAACGTGGCCGTCGGCAACGCCCTCGGGAAGGGGAGCGGTTGCCGGCATCGCCAGACGCATGCCGAAGTCCCCGTAGGTGTCCGTCAGCGTGAACTTGATCGTCTGGTCGTCGACCGCCTCGATCCCCGAGATGGTGTCGGCCTTGCCGTCCGAGAAGTCATCGAAGCCCTCGATGATCGAGTAATAGAACGCGTAGCCGCCCTCAGAAGCCTTCGGATCGGCAAGGCGCTCGAAGGAACGTACAAAGTCCTCCGCTACAACCGTTGTGTCTTCGAGAGGCGGCGCGTACGCGATGCCCTCTTTCAGCGTAAAGGTCCACTCGGTGCCGTCCTCGGACACCTCCGGTTGATCGGCCGCCAGGTCCGGCAACGGTTCGTTACCGCCTTCTTCGGCCGGAAGCCCGTTGTAGGACAGCAGCGTCCTCAACAGACAACACTTATAGAAGCCCCAGTTAACCGTGTAGTACGACTTGTGGGGATCGAACGCATCCGCGACGTCGGAGATCAGCGCAGCTTTCAGCGTGCCGCCCTGCGTCACCTCGCCCTGCTCGTCCCCCGAGTCCGATCCACCATCGTCTGCGGCTGCGCATGCGGCCGTGACCATCCCCAAAACGGCGATGATCGCAATAAGTCTGAGCTTGCGCCTCAATCACTTCTCCTTCCACTTTGTGAAGCCCGAGCGGCTTCCTCTCCTGCACGATCGCCTACGGTGATCATCTGGTTGCGGTCCTCGGATCCAGCGCATCGCGCAATCCATCTCCGAGGAGGTTGAACGAAAGGGTGGTCAGGAACAGGAACAGTCCCGGGAAAAGCATCATCCACCACGCGGTGGTGAAGATGCCTGAAGCCTCAGAGAGCATCCTGCCCCAGGACGGAACCTCTGGAGGAACCCCGGCTCCGAGGAACGACAGAGCCGCCTCGAAGAGGATGTTTGCCGGAATGATCAAGGTCGAATAGACGATGATCGGCGCGACGATGTTCGGTAGCAGCTCCCGCCACATGATCGCCCAGTCACCCGTTCCCTGGGCCCGCGCTGCCTCTATGAACTCTTTCTCGCGCAAGGAGAAGACCTGACCGCGAACGATCCGCGCGATGTAGGGCCAGCTGAACAACCCGATGATGAGACTGATCAAGAGGAGCCCGGGTTTCAAGAGCCCGCCGAGGCACCCGTCCCGTCCACTGCAGGCGGCGGCCAGCCCGACCGCGAGCAGGAGAACCGGAAGCGCCAGAACCACATCGGTGCTGCGCGAGATAAACGTATCGATCTTGCCCCGGTAGAACCCCGCCGCCAGCCCCAGCAACACTCCGATGACCACGGAGATGCCCGTCGCAACCAGAGCGATGGTGAGCGATGTGCGCGTTCCGTACACGACTCGAACGAAGAGATCGCGTCCTGCCGTGTCGGCCCCGAAGTAAAAGCTGCGGGATGCATCCGGACCGTTGGGCAGACCGAAGTCGTCGAGCATCCTGGTGTCGCCGCTGACGAACACCTCGTTGGGTTCGTGTCCAACGAGGTCGGATATGAAGCCGGCACCGATCGCGATGAGAGTCAAGATGATGATGAACCCCAGGCCGACGAAGGCGAACTTGTCCCCCCGGAACCGAGCCCAGAAGAGCTGACTGGGGCTCCGCCCCTTTACCGCCTGCGCGGCTCCAAAGCCCGCGTCGTGATCGCCACGAGAGCTAGAGCCGACATCCGATGCCGCTTGAGCCATGATCCCCCGGTCCTGTCTGAGCTGGTTAGCCTACTACAGCTGTCGTAGCAGCGTCCAGCATCCGATACGACCCCTCCCCGGCAGGGTTTCGACCCCGCCCCCATTGCAGCAGGGGGAAAATACCGCGTTCCGCCCACTCCCGCGCAAGAATCAAGAAAACACGTACCCTGGCCCCCGAGAGCAGACCTCGAAGCGGTTCTGGAACGTCGGCACGTACAAGTACCGCTGCCGGCTCCACTCGTTCGTTAACCCCAACACCGGCAACTGCCAGGGTATGTGCGGCGCGATCAAGGTTCGCCCGCGCTCCTAGCCGGCGAAGCTGGTCGCGCTCTTCGAACCCTTCCGCTGGACGCTAGGCGGAGCTCGCTCTCGTAGCTACAATCACGCCAGCTCGCCTAGAGACTGCACCCATGGGACCGGAATGAGGAGGCTGAGAACGTGAGCGACATCACCCGGTACGAGTTGCTGCTCTTCCTACACATCCTGATGGCGATCACGTGGGTGGGCGGGGCCCTGGCGACGCAGTTCTTCGCCCTTCGCCTGGTTAACGGCGGAAGTCCCGAGACCCAGGCCAGCTTCGCCAAGTCCTCCGAATGGGTAGGTATGCGCGTCTTCATGCCTGCATCGCTGATCCTGCTGCTCAGCGGCATCGGCCTGGTCGCCGAGGGAAACTGGGGCTTCACCACGCTATGGGTCTTGATCGGGCTCGCGGCATACCTGTTCTCGTTCCTGTCCGGAGTTTTTTTCTTGGGTCCCGAATCCGGGCGGCTCGGCAAGGCGATGGAGGAGAAGGGGCCTGCGGACCCAGAGGTGCGGGGACGGATCAAACGGCTCTTCGCCTATTCGCGCATCGAGCTCGGCGTCCTGATACTGATCGTGCTCGACATGACCGTGAAGCCGGGGGCGTAGCAGCCAGAACTCGATCAGCCTCCGCACCACGACTCATCCTTCGAAGAACCGATCCGTTACACGCAGAGAGGGCCCCGTGCCTGCTCCTGGCGGACCGGGAGCGAGTGGAAGCCCGGGTGGTGCGCATAGCTTCGGATCCGCCCCGCGTTCGGGCATGGCGGGCGTGGGCGAGGGGGGATTTGAACCCCCACACGCTTTCGCGCACTGGCTCCTGAAGCCAGCGTGTCTGCCGTTCCACCACTCGCCCATGAGGGATGCGGCCCCACGAGGGCCGGGTTACGAAGAGGCTAGCAGGGGCAAAAGCCCACCGGCGCGGCCGATTCGGGTGAGGGATGCTAGGGAAGGCATAATCCTGGCCTATGGGAGTCGCGCGCGACGTCGAGAAGCGTCTGGAGGGCATGGTGGAAGGTTTCTTCGCCCGGGTTTTCCGCTCCGGCCTGCAGCCCGTCGAGATAGGCAAGCGGATCCTGCGAGAGATGGAGGAGGGCCGAACCGTCTCGGTGAACAAGATCTACGCCCCCAACGAGTTCCGCGTGTCGATGGGAGCCGAGGACTACGTGCGGTTCGGCCCGATGGAAGCGGGCCTGACCAGGGAATTCTCCGAGCTCATCATCGATCAGGCCAAGACGAACCGGTGGAACCTGATGGGCCTTCCGCGCATCTCCTTCCAGGAGGTCGAGAAGATGGGCAAGGGGCAGTTCAACGTTGAGGCGTCGCTGGCGGCGGACTCGAATCAGCAGATGCCTCGTGCCTCAACGCGCGAGCCGAACCAGCAGGATCTCTCCGCAACTCGGGCGGTCTCGTCGCTCACCGCCGACCGCCTGGGCATGGCAAACCAACGGAAGGCCGAGCTGGTCGTTCTCGACGACCGCGGCGATGCGAAGGACCGCATCTCGATCACGAAGGCGCCGGTCAGCGTCGGACGCATGTCGACCAACGACATCGTGCTGTCGGATTCCAACGTGAGCCGTCGTCACGCCGAGCTCAGGAACGACGGGGGCCGGTGGACGGTCGCCGACTTGGGCTCGACCAACGGCACCCTGGTGAACGGGAAGCTGGCCAAGGAACACCAGTTGAACGACGGGGACAAGATCACCTTCGGGACCAGTGAACTGATGTTCAAGTCGTCCGCTTCCGGAGGCGCCTGACATGCCGCAGCTCGTTCTCGAACTGCTCAAGTACGTCTTCCTCGTGATGCTCTACATCTTCATCGCCCGGGCTGTGAAGGCTGTCTACGTGGAGCTGCGTCCGCAGCCCACCGGCAGGCGACCCTCCGGGCGGCGGGCACAGGCCCCGGGCCCCGCGCGTGCCGCTTCTCGCAAGGGAAAGTCCGCCCGGAAGGTGGCGATCGTTGAGGGAGCGTCGTCGAAGGGCAAGAGCTTCGAGTTGGGCGACGAGCTCATCATCGGGCGCGCCGACAAGTGCCACATCGTCCTCGATGACACATACGTCTCGCAGATGCACGCGCGCATCTATCCACGGGATGGGACCGTGATGCTCGAGGACCTCGGTTCGACCAATGGCACGTACCTGAACCGGCGGCGTATCACAGGGACGACGGAGCTTCACCGAGGCGACCAGGTCAAGATCGGGAAGACCGTGTTGGAGCTCCGCCGATGAACGTCGCCTACGGAGCCAAGAGCGACGTTGGTCGCGTGCGCGAAGCGAACGAGGACTCTTTCCTTATCGCCGATCCTCTATTCGTGGTCGCCGATGGCATGGGCGGACATATCGCCGGCGATGTCGCTTCCTCAACCGCCGTAAAGGTCATCCAGGATGAGTCCGGCGATGCCTCGTCCGAGAACCCCGGCACGCTGACGAAGATCATCTCGGACGCCAACGCGACGATCTGGGACAAAGCACAGTCCGACCCGGCACTCCGGGGGATGGGGACGACGTGCACGCTCGTACTCGTAGACGAGGACCGAGTGCACATAGCCCACGTCGGCGACTCGCGCGCCTATCGACTGCGGGATGGACAGCTCGAGCAGCTCACTGAGGACCACACCTTGGTGGGGCGCATGGTCCAGGAGGGTCGGCTCAGTCGCGAGGAAGCACAACACCATCCGCAACGGAGCATCATCACCCGCGCCCTCGGGGTCGATCAGGACGTGCAGGTTGACCTCGAGACCGTGGAGCTCAGCGCAGGGGACCGGCTCCTCCTCTGCTCCGATGGTCTTTCGTCCATGGTCGAGGACGATTCGATCGAAAGCGTTCTGGCATCTGAATCCGATCCCCAGCGCGTCGCCGACCGATTGATCGACGTGGCGAATGAAGCCGGAGGCGACGACAACATCACCGTCGTAGTCATCGATTTCGAGCCAGCCGGAACGCCCCGCCGCATCGTGCCCGCGGCCGAACCCAACGAAGACGAGGGCAGCGTCCCACGAGCAGATGGGCGGTCCGAGGAGAGCGTCCCCCCATCGACGCCGGCTCCGATTCACGCACGCGATGAAGAGCCAGAGCCAGAGCGTCCGCGCCGGCGCTGGGTGGGGAAACTCGTGGTCGCTTTCCTCGTCCTTGTCCTTCTCGCCGGGGGCGCGTACGCGGCGGCTCGCTACACGCTGAGCAATTCCTGGTACGTCGGGCTGGCAGCGTCCGGCGAGATCGCCATCTATAGCGGCATCCCGGACGACATCGCGGGCCTGGAACTGCGCGAGGTCGAAGAAACCTCGTCGATCGCCCTCGAGGACCTGCCGGAGTTCAAACGGGATGACCTCAGGACCGGGATCAAGACCGAGAGCCTCGAAGAAGCCCAGAGTACACTGGCGAACCTCGAACAGATGTCGCAAGACTTCGTGGAACAGAACCGCACCAGAAACTCGAAGAACAACAACTGATGCAAGCTACGGCGAGACGCAACATCGAGCTATCCCTATTGATCCTGGCCCTCATCGTGGGGGCCGGCGCGATGGCGCTGGTGGCTCTGGCGCGCGACTCCGAGGATGTGATCGAGATCGCGCCCTATCTGGTCGTCCTCGGAGTCGTCTATGTGGCAGCTCACATCGCGATGCGCAAGCTGGCGAAGCAAGGGGATCACATGATCCTTCCGCTGATCGCCGTGCTCAACATCCTCGGACTGTCGGCGGTCTACCGGCTCGACGCGAGCGAGTACGGGCCGAGCCAACTTACGTGGACGATCCTGGGCGTGGCCCTGTTCGTCGCGACGCTCGCGCTGGTGCGGGACTTCAGGATGCTGGCTCGCTTCAAGTACATCCTGGGCTTCATCGGCGTAGGGCTGCTATTGCTTCCGTTGGCCCCGGGCATCGGAGCCACCATCAACGGGGCGCGCCTGTGGGTGCGGGCAGGACCTCTTTCGTTCCAACCCGGCGAGCTCGCGAAGCTTTGCTTGGTTATCTTCTTCGCCGCGTATCTCGCCGAGCGCAAGGAGTTGCTGGCGATCGCATCGCGCCGAGTGGCAGGATTGCACTTCCCCGACATCAAGCACTTCGGGCCGTTGCTCGTGATGTGGGGACTGTCGCTATCGGTGATGTTTTTCGAAAAGGATCTCGGATCCAGCCTTCTGTTCTTCTCGATCTTCATCGTGATGCTCTACATGGCAACGGCCCGGATCGCTTATGTCGTGGTGGGCGGCGGGTTGTTCGCCGTCGGGGCGACGATCGGATACACGCTCTTCACGCACGTGCAGGATCGGGTATCGGTCTGGTTCAACGTCTTCGATCCGAAGCTGGTCAACGACGAGGGCTTCCAGCTCGCGCAGTCGTTGTTCGCTCTGGCGACCGGTGGCCTATTTGGCACCGGTCTGGGCCAGGGGCAGCCGCAACGTATCCCCGAAGCCCACACCGACTTCATCTTCTCCGTCATCGGAGAAGAACTTGGTTTGGTCGGAACCACGGCCGTGCTCTTGTGTTTCATCCTGCTGATCGCGCGGGGGCTTCGAGCCGCCCTTCAATCTCGCGATGACTTCGGACAACTGCTCGCGGCCGGTCTTATCTCGATCTTTGCCCTGCAGTCGTTCATCATCCTCGGTGGAGTGACCCGTTTGTTGCCTCTGACCGGGATCACGCTTCCCTTCATGTCCTACGGCGGCTCCAGCTTGTTATCGAACTACATCCTCATGGCATTGCTCGTCCGGATGTCGGATCAGACGACGAGCGAACCGGATCCGGCGCACACCGCCGAGATCCTCGTCGGAGGACGGGGCTGATGCACGCCCAGATCAGACGAGTTGGTGTCTTGCTGATAGTGCTGATGCTGCTCGTCTTCGCGAACCTCAACTACGTTCAGATATTCGCGGCCGAAGGGATCGCGGAGAACCCCGCCAATTACCGCGCGCTCCTTGCGGAGGCCGCGATCAAACGAGGCACGATCGTCACCGCGGATGGGGTGACGCTGGCGCGAAGCGTCGAAACCAACCAGGACCTCAAGTACCGGCGCGTGTATCCGGAGGGGGAGCTCTATGGACCCATCACCGGGTACTACAACCTGATCAATGGGACGCGGGCCGGTATCGAGAATGCGTACAACGAGCAGTTGCTTGGCGATACCGGCGTCCTGACCATGCAGGACTTCGAGGATCGATTCCTCGAGTCGGGTGCTCAAGGCGACGACGTGCAGCTAACCATCGACTCCCGTCTTCAGGAGTTGGCCAGCTCGTCGCTCGGGCAGCAGAACGGCGCGGTGATCGCATTAGACCCGAACAGTGGAGACGTCCGCGCGATGTGGGGCTTCCCGTCGTACGACCCGAATCCATTGTCCTCCTACAACAAGAAGGAAGCCCTCGACTACCGCGCCACCTTGGAGCCCCGCGCTCCCGACAGCCCTCTGATCGGAAAGGTCGCCCGCCGTCTGTATCCGCCCGGCTCGACCTTCAAGGTGATCACGACGGCGGCCGCCCTGGAATCGGGTGACTACCAGCCCGACTCAACCTTCGACGACCCCGACTCGATCGGTCTCCCGTTGACCGATCAGCGACTGACGAACTTCACGAAGACCTCGTGCCAGGGGGGCGGTCAGATCGACCTGTTCACCGCCCTCGAGATCTCGTGCGACACGACCTTCGCCCTGATCGGCCTTCAGATCCCCGGCGAGCTGAAAGCAACCGCTGAGGACTTCGGTTTCAACTCGCCGATCCCGTTCGACCTCACGACGGACACGAGCACTTTCCCGGACATCCCGGATGATGAGGAGCCGCTGCGCGCCTATGCCGGGATCGGTCAGGGTGACGTTGCTGCCACCCCTCTTCAGATGGCGCTCGTAGCGGCCGCGGTCGCCAACGGCGGTCAGGTGCCGCGACCTCGCATCGTCAAGGAGGTCATCGACCCTCGAGGCGGCGTCGTCGAACGATACTCACCGGAAACCATCGGTCGAGTGATGACGTCAGAGCATGCGGAGGATGTCAAAGACATGATGGTCGCCGTGGTCCAAAGCGCCAGTGGCACGGGCACGGCGGCCCAGATACCGGGGGTGGAGGTGGCGGGCAAGACCGGAACTGCCCAGTCGGCCGAAGGCGCCGCGCCCCATGCGTGGTTCATCTCGTTCGCTCCGGCGAACGACCCACAGATCGCGGTGGCGATTCTCGTCGAGAACGGCGGGAGCGTCGGTTCTGAAGCGACCGGGGGCGCCATCGCGGCCCCCATAGCGAAAGCGATCATCGAGCGAGACCGGGAGTTGCGCGGATGGTAGAGACCAGGCTCCTCGACCGTTATCACCTCGAGGAAACCATCGCCGCCGGCGGGATGGGCACGGTGTGGGCGGCTAGGGATGAGCGCCTGGGACGTCGCGTCGCCGTGAAGATGCTCAAGCAAGAGCTGGTCGGAGACCCGCGCTTCGTGGAACGCTTCCGGCGCGAGGCCCGGGCCGTCGCCGCGCTCGGCCATCCCAACATCGCCAGCGTCTTCGACTATGGCGAGGACCACGACAAGCAATTCATCGTCATGGAGTTGGTCGAGGGCCAAGACCTGGCTCGCCTGTTACACGAAGAGGGCCCCGTCGACACAGATCGCGCGTTAAGCATCGCAGCTCAAACATGTGATGCACTGGGTCACGCCCACCTTGCGGGTGTGATCCATCGCGACGTGAAGCCGGCGAACATCATCGTCGGCCCCGGGGATCGGGTAAAGGTCACGGATTTCGGGATCGCGCGAGCCCAGGGGGACTCCACCCTCACGGCCGCCGGGTCGGTCCTGGGAACGGCCCACTACCTCTCGCCGGAACAGGCTGCGGGTGGCGCGATCGGTCCACCCTCCGACGTCTACTCGATGGGGTGCGTACTGTACGAGATGCTGACCGGCGCCGTTCCGTTCACCGGCGACTCTCCCATCGGCATCGCGATGCGCCACGTCTCGGACGATGTTCCTCCGCCGAGCGCCATCGCAGGCGCGGTGCCGCAGGCGGTCGATGAACTCGTATCGAAGGCCACCGCCAAGGCCCCGGAGGACCGCTTCGCCGACGGGCGAGAGATAGCCGCAGCCCTGGCCGAGCTCGCGGACCCCACCGCGCCGGGGATCGTCGCCGCAGCAGCCCCCACGGCCGCGATGGACGGGGGCACCGCTGTGCTGACGAACCCAGGCGGGACGCAGGAAGCGCCGCAAACCGTGTGGCCCATCCCCGGTGACCGCTGGGAGCCTCGGAAGGTCGGGCGGTTCGTCTTGCTCGCCTTCGGGATCCTCGCGGCGATAGCGGCATTGTTGTTGCTGGTCAACCTCCTCGGCGAGGATGACCCTCCCCAGCGCACCGGAGGCGGTGCCCCCGCTCAGAACGAGGAGACGGAGCCCGCCGCACCCGAGACCGTGACCGTCGGCGCCTTCGTCGGACAGTCGTACGAGGATGCCGAGCAACAGCTAACCGGGGCCGGGCTGGAGGTCGCCCGCGAGGACGTTGACTCGGCCAAGGCGGCTGAGCTGGTCGTCGAGCAGGACCCCGCCGAGGGCGAGGAACTGTCTCCGGGAGAGACCGTCACCCTCTACGTGAGCAACGGTGCGCTCGTCGAAGAAGAGTCCGGGGACGAGGGGGACGTAGACGATGAGAGCGACGAAGGCGGGGACCCCTCCGGCAAGGCAAAGGGCCACGACAAGAGCAAGGACAAGGACTGATGGCCGGCAAGCACACCTACGGCGGCCGTTACGAGGTGATCGAGCGCGCCGGGGTCGGAGGCATGGCGGAGGTCTATCGGGCACGAGACGAGCTGCTCGGTCGTGAGGTCGCCGTAAAGGTCCTGAGCGACAAGTTCTCGCGCGATCACTCTTTCGTCGAGCGCTTCCGTAGAGAGGCTCAGTCGGCCGCGAACCTCAACCACCCCAACATCGCCTCGATCTACGACTATGGAGACGACGGCGGCACCTACTTCATAGTCATGGAGTACATCGACGGCCAGCCCCTTAGCGACGTCATCGAAGCGGACGCCCCGCTCATGCCGGAGCGGGCGGCGGAGGTGGCTTCAGACGTCGCCAGAGCGCTCGAGCGCGCGCATGCATCCGGCCTCGTGCACCGCGACATCAAGCCGGGCAACATCATGATGAACTCCAACGGGCAAACCAAGGTCACCGACTTCGGTATTGCTCGCGCGCTCACCTCCGATGGTGAAGCGACGATGACCCAGACCGGCATGGTGATTGGCACGGCGTCGTACCTGTCACCTGAACAAGCCCAGGGCAATCCGGTGGATCCCCGTTCCGACGTCTATGCGCTCGGATGCGTCCTGTACGAGATGCTCACCGGCAGCGCCCCATTCACCGGCGACTCGCCGTTGTCCATCGCGTACAAGCACGTACGCGAGAACCCGGAGCCTCCGTCCCATCTGAATCCGGACGTGCCACAGGAGCTCGATGCGATCGTCTTGAAGGCGATGGCCAAGAATCCCGACAATCGATTCTCCGGGGCCGCCGAGATGCGCGAGGACCTCGCCCGCTTCCTCGCGGGTCAGAAGGTCCATGCGACCCCGATCCTCGCCGACACCACGATGGTTGTGGCTCCTGAGGGCGGGACGCAGGTGCTGCGCCAGTCGGACATGTACGACGACGAACCCCCTGCCGACGAATCGAAGAAGCGGACGGGTTGGTACCTACTCCTGACGCTGCTGGTCCTTGCGCTACTGGGCCTCCTGGCGTACTTCCTGGCAACCAACCT
>JALZJQ010000058.1 GCA_030859685.1 Actinomycetota bacterium
ACCGTTCCCTCGTAGCGGGAGAGGGCCTCTTCGAGAGCCTCTGCCGATTCGATATCGAGGTTGTCTGTTGGTTCGTCCAACAACAGCATCGTGGAACCCCGCAACTCCATCATCAGGATCTGCAGACGCGCCTGCTGACCACCGGACAGCAAGGAGAAGGGGATGTTTGCCACCTCCTGCAACTCGTAACGCTTTAGGGCGGAGATCGCCTGCCCCAGGTAAAAGCCTTCTCGCTTCAGCGCGTCCACGATGGACCGGTCCGCCTCGAGGTCGGGACGCTCGTGAAGTTGGGAGAACAGCGAAGGCTCAACCCGCGCTCCCAGCTTCCACTCGCCCCGGTGGTCGACGGCTTCGCCCGCCAAGAGTCTCAGGAAATGGGTCTTTCCCGTCCCGTTCGCGCCTACGACCCCGACTCGATCGCCGAACCAGATCTCGGCGTCGAAGGGGTCCACCAGACCGGGCAACGACAACCCGACCGCGCGCAACGCGATCTTTCCGCTGCGCCCCCCACCCAGATCCATTCGGATGTCCTGCCCCGTGACCGATTCCCTCGGTGCGCTGTCGCGTTCGAATCGGCCTAGTTTGCTCTCGGCTGCCCGAGCGCGCGACGCGAACTTGTCGTTCATCGCCGCTCTCCGTTTGAACTCCACGATCTGAGCGACGATCCGCGAGTGCTCCTCCTTATAGCGTCGTCGCTCGGCCTCGATCTTCTCGAGCCGGTGCTGGCGCGCGGCCATGTAGGTCGAGAAGGGACCGCTGTGCGTCCATCCCGCACGCCCTTCCAGGGTTACGACGGCGTGGGCGGTATTCGCAAGCATCGCCCGATCGTGTGTGACGTAAAGGACGGTCTTCTTGAGCGCGTTCAGGCTGCTCTCGATCCAGGTCTTTCCGGGGATATCCAGGAAGTTGTCGGGTTCGTCGAGCAGCAGAACGTCGAATTCGGACCGGAAGAAAAGCTCGAGCGCGACGCGCTTCTGCTCGCCGCCTGAAAGGGTCGACAGGCGCCGGGCCCCGACCTCGCCCAGAGACTTTCCTAGCGCTGCGGTCGTGCATGTGTCCCAGAGAACCTCGGCGTCGTACCCGCCGGCCTCCCCCCACGCCGCGAGGGTCTCCGCGTATCGCATCTGCGCTGGACCGCCGTGGGGGCCGGAGACGATCTGCTCCGCGCGCTGCAGCGCGACCCACGCCGAGCGAACCCGCGGTTCGGCTAGCTCGAGGAAGAGGTCGTGCACGGTGGCCTGCGCGTCGAGGGATCCAACGAACTGCCGCATGTAGCCGAGCCGCCCATCCACCCGCACGACCCCGTCTTGGGGATTCTCCTCCCCAGAGAGCAGCCGGAGTACCGTCGTCTTGCCCACCCCGTTGGCGCCCACGAGCGCCACATGCTTGCCGCTCGGGACCTTGAACGAGAGGTCATCGAAAAGGACGCGGCCCCCGGGCAGCGCGAATCGGACGTTGGCGAGTTCGATGTATCCCACGTGGTCTCTTTCGAACGAAGGACCACTGAATCTACTGCGGCGTGAGCCTGATCCCTGCCCGCGGAGGGCGCCGCGCAGGGTGACGCAACGCGGAGCTAGTCGGTCTCGACCTCGCCCTCGCCCTCGAGCTCGGCGTCCTCTTCCTCGCCCTCGCCTCCTTCGCTCTCATCTCCCTCGTTCTCGCCGCCGCCTCCACCGGTGTCGGTGTCGATCTCGCCCTCGGCCCCGCAAGCGGCCGTCACGACGGTGGTCGGGAAGGCAAGCAACAGGACCGTGAGCCACCTAAGCAGTGAGTTTCTGGACAAGCGCATGATCGCCCCCTCGGGATCGCCGGAACCATGCGTCTACCCGAACACTCGACGAGCGAAACTGTCCCTCATCGGGGGTTTGCTCGGTGGATCCTCCTTGCCGCCTCCAGGCAAGCTGCTCCCAGGTAAACGCCGGGGATCGCACGCCTGCTGCGCGCGGTGGCGAACGCGTCCCCGCAATAGAACAGACGGTTCCCGAAGTGACGGAGATCGCGGAGCGCGTGGACCGTATCCGGTCGATCTTGAACTCGAGCGCACCACAACACCACCACTTCCGGCATCTCTTGCTCGACGAGCTGCCCAAGGTCGAAGAAGTTGGTCTCCGCGATACGGCATGACCACCCCAACGACGTAACGAGGACCCCGACCGCCGCCGCATCGAGTGGCGTTTCACCCCGAGGTGGGTACGCGAGCATGGCTACTGGACCCCCCGATCTCTCCTCCAGCCGGGCGTTCAACCAGGACCGCACTCCGCGGCCGGCAGTCCGCCGTCGATCCTCGTCTGCGTCAAACGCGAGCTCCCTCATGGTTGGAAAAACGATCCCTTCCACGACCTCCCTTACGTCGAGGGAGCGCCGAGCATGATCCAGGACCGCGACCACCCCGGCGGGGTCCCCGGCGGCGGCGGCGGACCGAAGGGCATCTAGATGGGAGCCTTGACGGGACCGCTCGAGCGAACGAAGGAGGGGCACGGCGTCGCGTGGTGAGAAGCCGCGGCTGATCTCGTCACGCAGCGCTCTTATCTGCCTGACGTGATCGGTCGTGTACCGCCGATGCCCGCCCGTCGAGCGGGTCGGCTCCGGCCATCCATACCTGCGCTCCCACGACCTCAAGGTCGTGGCGGGTACTCCCACCTCTGCTACTACTTCAGCGAGGGTCATGGGCTCGGCTCCCCGGGACGAACGGGTCTCGGCGTCTCTTCCGACATCCAGCAGAACTACTCCTTCCAGAGTTCTCACCTATAACTACGCATTGCGCTCCCGTGCATTACGCTCGATCTGTCAGGGAGTTGTGAGGGGGCTGATCTGTTGCGCACCGAGACCGACCGCAACGAGGGGCACGATGAGATCGTCGAGCTCGCGCCTGAGCTCCGGCGGGTTCTCTCGGCTCGGGTTAACGACCCACAGCTCGTCGACGATCTTGTTCAGGAGGCTCTGGCACGGGTCCTCGCTGCAAGGCCGCGCCTCGGCGATCGCGCGTTGGTCCCTTATGCCGTGGTGGTCGCGCGCAACCTTGTAGCCTCGCTGCGTCGACAGGAGTTGCGTGACAAGCGCCTCGCACATCGCCTGATCGATCTGAGGTCCCCGGAAGACCCAGAGCAGTCGTCTCTCCGTCGCGAAGACGAACGCGCGGTCGCTTCTGCCCTTGAACGGCTGAGCCGAGGGGAACGCGACATGGTCATCTCACATGAGGTGATGGAGGTCGACACCAAGACGATCGCCACCCAGAACGATTCGTCACCCGGGGCGGTTGCCACTCGGCTAGCGCGCCTTCGCGCCCGACTCCGGGTCGACTATCTGATCGCGCTTCGTAAGGATGATCCGCCCACGGCCTATTGCCGGCCGGTCCTCATAGCGATGTCGGCCGGAGAGACCCGAAGCCAGACAAGACTCGGCGCTGGCGAGCACATCATGACGTGTGGCTTCTGCGCCGAACTCAGCGAGCCCGTCCTCAGTAGGCGCCGGCCCGCCGCCGTGTTCATCCCAGCCGCGATCGTCGGAAGGTTCGCCGGCGCCCTAGGGCGGTTCTTCCGAAATCCGGCGGGGAAGGCAACGATAGGGGCGGCGGCGGCGGCGGGCGTCGTGATAGCTGCGCTGGCGGTGACCCAAGACAGGCCCCCGGCCCCAGGGCCTGAGAGGGGCCCGGTGATGGCGGGAGCCCAGCGCGTCCTGCCTCTCGATTCCGACGGGGAGGTGGTGCGCTACGTAGGCCGGCGCGTGATCGCGACGAAGGCTCTCGTCGAGTCCGTTCCGGTCGACGAAGGCTTCTGGATCGGATCGGCACGCGACAACCGGATCTTCGTAAGTCTGACCGGGCGCGCCGAGAGCCGCACGCGGCTCCGCCCTGGAGATGCGGTCAGCTTCAGCGGCTCGATGGTGGACCACAGACGGTCCTTCGCAAGGCGCATCGGGGTGGACGCCTCGGAAGGGGCCGGCCAGCTCACCCTCCAGCGAGCTCATGTAGTCGTGCCCTTCGAGGATCTAGAGGTCGAGTAGACAAAATCGGGGCGACTCGTGGCGCCAGCAGGACTTGGAGGGGCGCCGACGTAAACCCGGCCCCCTGGGCCAGAGAAATCAGTCCTCAGGTTCGGGCTGTGCATGCCGTAGTTACTTAGGAGCGACATAACAAGCAATCCCCCCTAGCTGTCGCGACTTCCTCTGGAGGTTCGATGTCAGATGCCACGGCGTCCATTGCCGACGTAGTCGATGCAAAGACCCTGTTGAGCGTTTTGGCGCAGGTCAAGGAAGGCGACTTCACCGCCCGTATGCCTCTCGAATGGACGGGTGTGGCCGGCAAGGTCGCCGATGGTCTGAACGATGTAATCATCGCGAACCAGACGCTCGAGGCGGAGCTACACCGGGTCAGCAGGGTCGTCGGCAAGCAAGGTGAGCTATCGCAGCGGCTGGTACTTGGAGGATCGACTCAGAGTTGGTCTGGCAGCGTCGAATCGGTCAACAGCTTGATCGATTCCTTGGTGCGCCCCACCAGCGAGATGCAACGAGTCATCGGTGCAGTCGCCGACGGTGACCTGAGCAAGAAAGTGTCCGCCGACGTCCGCGGCGAGATGCTGGATCTAAAGAACACAATCAACGCCATGGTCGACCAGCTCAATGGTTTCGTTTCCGAGGTAACACGAGTGGCTCGCGAGGTCGGGACCGAGGGCAAGCTCGGCCAGGCCGCAGCCGTAACGATCGAGGTCGGTGGCGTATGGAAAGACCTGACCGACAACGTCAACCTGATGGCGGGCAACCTAACCGGGCAGGTGCGAAACATCGCCGAAGTGACCACCGCGGTCGCCAACGGCGACCTCAGCAAGAAGATCTCGATCGACGTCAAGGGCGAGTTCCTGGAGTTGAAGAACACGGTCAACGCCATGGTCGATCAACTCAACGCTTTCGCCGGCGAGGTCACCAGAGTCGCCCGCGAGGTGGGAGTCGAAGGCAAGCTGGGCGGCCAAGCGCAATCCAAGGAGATCGGCGGGGTCTGGAAGGACCTCACCGACAACGTCAATCAGTTGGCCGCCAATCTCACCAACCAGGTGCGCGCCATCGCGGATGTGGCCACTGCCGTTACCGAGGGTGATCTCACGAGGCAGGTCCGGGTAGAGGCGAGCGGCGAGGTCGCCGTCTTGAAAGAGAAGCTCAACGAGATGATCCGCAACCTTCGTGAGACGACCAGGCAGAATGTCGAGCAGGACTGGTTGAAGACGAACCGGGAGCGGTTCACCCGCATGCTTCAGGGCCAGCGAAATCTCAGTGAGGTATCTAGCATGATCCTCTCCGAGCTCGCCCCACTCGTATCCGCGCAACACGGGGTCTTCTATTCCATACTTGGCGAGTCCGACGGTCCATTGCTGCAGCTCCAGGCCGGCTACGGCTACGAGGAGCGAAAGCATCTCTCGACTTCTTTCCAGTTGGGCGAAGGCCTGGTCGGCCAGTGCGCCAAGGAGAAGAAGCGGATCCTGCTCACCGACGTGCCCGGCGACTACGTCAAGATCAACTCGGGGCTCGGCGAATCCCCTCCCCTCAACATCATCGTCCTTCCGGTCTTGTTCGAGGGCGCAGTGCGCGCAGTGATCGAGCTCGCTTCTTTCTCCCCCTTCAGCGTCACCCATCAAGCGTTCCTCGATCAGATAACTGAGAGCATCGGCCTTGTCCTCAACACCATCGAGGCGGACACCCTGACCGAGAACCTGCTGAAGCAGTCCCAATCTCAGTCGGAGGAACTTCGCTCGCAGCAGGAGGAGCTAAGCGAGTCCAATGAGGATCTCGGACGGCAGGCGAAGCTTCTCGCCGAGCAGAACATCGAGGCGGAGAAGAAGAACCAAGAGGTGGAAGAATCCAAGCGTCTGGTCGAGGAAAAAGCCGGTCAACTCGCTGTCTCGTCGAAGTACAAGTCCGAGTTCATCGCCAACATGTCACACGAGCTTCGCACTCCATTGAACAGCCTCTTGATCCTTGCCCAGCAACTCGAAGAGAATCCCGACCACAACATGACCGACACCCAGGTGCAATACGCGAGCGTCATCCACACCTCCGGTCGAGAGCTGCTCGAGCTTCTGAACAGCATCCTCGACCTCGCCAAGGCCGAATCGGGCACGATGACGGCCGAGCTAAGCCAGCTATCGGTCGAAGAAGTTCGGAGCAGTCTTCTCCGCGAGTTTGAACACGTCGCTCGGAACAAGAGCCTTGATTTCTCAATCGACGTCGCGCCTAAGACCCCGAAACATATCGTCACCGACCCACAGCGTCTCCGCCAGATCCTCAAGAACTTGCTCGCCAATGCTTTCAAGTTCACCGAGAGCGGCGAGGTGCATCTACAGATCGGCGTGACCGAAAAGGGATGGAGCCGGGAGACGGGGTCCCTGTCGGAGGCGTCTTCTGTGGTGGCTCTAGCCGTCAGAGACACCGGTATCGGTATCGAGGGAGAACAGCAACGGCGGATCTTCGAGGCGTTCGCGCAGGGCGACGGCACCACCGCTCGCCTCTACGGAGGCACGGGTCTCGGCCTGTCGATAAGCCGCGAACTCGTCGGCTTGCTGGGGGGCGAGGTCACGGTCGCCAGTACGGCGGGACAGGGCAGCACCTTCACTGTCTACCTCCCGGTGGATGGGCCCCCACCGACCAACCTGGTTGCTATCCCCGCTACGGCCACGGCTCCGGGGGGACCCGCGACCTCAGCCGTCATCACGAACGGGTCGGCGACCAAGCTCGAAGACGGAGAGCCTTCTTCACCTCATCCTCAAAGCGCGACGAACGGACGAGCTACCTCGGACGCAGAGGGCATCCCCAAGATGAGTCTCATCGAGGGAACCAAGATCCTGCTCGTGGACGATGACTTCCGCAACATCTTCGCCCTGTCGGCCCTCCTCGAACGGGGTCACGCGCAGGTTGTGGTCGCCGAAAGCGGCGCCGACGCCATCGCCACCCTCGTACAGATGCCCGACATCGACGTCGTTCTGATGGACATCATGATGCCGGTCATGGACGGGTACGAAACCATCCGTCAGATACGAAAGCTCGAGCAGTTCGCAACACTTCCGATCATCGCCGTCACCGGCAAGGTGATGGGCGGCGAGCGCAAACGATGCCTCGATGCCGGCGCCACCGACTATGTCCCGAAGCCGGTCGATTCCGGGGAACTCCTCGGGGTGCTCAGACCGTGGTTGCCGGATGCGCAACCCACTGCATGAACCAGTCAAGCTCGCCCGAGGTGGCGCAAATCACGGATGCGCCCGCGGTCTCGCCTAAGCCGTCCGTGCCCATCCTGATCATCGACGACAACTCCTCTAAGCGCGAGGCACTCAAGGCCATACTGGCGCCACTCGGCCATTCCATCGTCGAAGCTGACTCCGGACTCGCCGGCTTGCGATGCCTCATGCGACAAGACTTCGCCGTCATCCTGCTCGATGTCCGGATGCCGGTAATGGATGGGTTCGAGACCGCAACCCTCATCCGACAGCGCCGACAGTCAGAGATGACCCCGATAATCTTCATCACGGCGCACGGGTCCGACGAGATGCAAAACATCGACGTCTACGCTCAGGGGGCGGTCGACTTCATCTTCGCTCCGGTCAAACCGGAGGAACTGCGCGCCAAGGTTTCGGTCTTTGCGAGTCTCTTCAGCAGAGCGGAGGAGCTTGCGGCGCGGGCCCAGGACCTGCAGAAGTCCACCGACCAGTTGAGGCTCCTCACTGACGCCGCACCTATCGGGATCTTCCAGACCGACGCCAACAACAGGTACGTGTACACGAATCCGGGCTGGACAGAGATAACGGGCATCCCAGCAGAGAAGGCGGCCGGGCGCGAATGGGACACGATCGTCCCCGCCGGAGAACGATCCGGCCTGAACGCGGAGCTAGCCGGCGGCGCCCTGGACCGGGCAGAGCTCAGCCATCGCTTCGAGATAAGCCCTCCAGGTGCAGTCACCGGCAGGATCGTGATCGTGACGTCCAAAGCCATCCCGGACAACGACGGTGGGATAGCTGGGTGGGTGGGGACGCTGGGCGATGTGACCGCCGAGGCAGGAGCGGAGGCGGCAATGGCCGACGCACGGGACAAAGCAACCGAGACATCCCGGTTGAAGTCAGATTTTCTAGCCAACATGAGTCACGAGATCCGCACCCCGATGAACGGCGTCATCGGCATGACCGATCTCCTCCTCGAGACCGAGCTCGACGATTACCAGCGGGACTACGCGCAGACCGTGCGGAGTTCGGGTCAGGCGCTATTGAACATCATCAACGACATCCTCGACTTCTCGAAGGTCGAGGCAGGGAAGCTCACGATCGAAGAGATCGAGTTCGACGTTCGATCGATCGTCGACGACGTCGTCGACCTGCTCGTGGGCCCGGCGCACGCCAAGGGTCTCACGTTGACACCGGTGATCGAAAGATCCATCCCAGATGTGGTGCGCGGTGACCCCGGACGTGTCCGCCAAGTCTTGATCAATCTCATCGGCAACGCGATCAAGTTCACTCACACCGGTGAGATAGTGGTGCGGGTCACCCAGGACGACAGCGGTGGCGAAGATACCGTCATCCGTTTCCAGATCTCCGATACCGGCGACGGCGTCGCGCCCGACAAGCTAACGACGGTGTTCCACCCCTTCGTCCAAGGCGACTCCACGACCTCCCGTAAGTACGGGGGGACCGGCCTGGGACTCTCCATCAGCAGCCAACTCGTCGCACTCATGGGTGGTGACTGTGGCGTGTCCAGCCGCTTGGGGGTAGGAAGCGACTTCTGGTTCACGATCGCCGTTAACACCGGAGCCGGGCGAGCGACGGATGCGGGCATCGCCCGTGTCAACGCGCTGGCCCTCGAGGACCCGCTCGAGCCGGCTGCTGGCCTCGATGGACCCTCCGCTAACGGCCACGCTCTCACCCGTTCGTTGTCGGCCAGGCAGGGACCGCCTGGGCTCCTCTTGCTGGCCGAGGACAACCCCGTCAACCAGCGAGTGGCCAAGGCGATGCTCGAGCATCTCGGGTTCGAGGTCGACGTTGCTGAGGACGGAGCGGAAGCGGTGAAGGCCGTCACGCAGACTCCTTATCAGGCCATCCTCATGGACTGCCAGATGCCCATCTTGGACGGTTACCAGGCCACCAGGGAGATCCGGCGCGTGCAGGGAGTCTCCACTCGTACTCCCATCATCGCGGTCACCGCCTCGGCCATGAGCTCCGACCAGCAACGCTGCCTCGCTGCCGGGATGGACGATTACCTACCCAAGCCACTTAGCTTGAAGGCGCTGGACGCCGTTCTGGCCCGCTGGGCCCCAAGCGGGGACTCCGAGATCGCCGCTGACCGGTCTACTTCGACCAGTGAGATAGCCCCTGCCCCCGCTGATGGTCCTGCCCTCGATGCAAAGGTCGTGGATCACATGATGCGCTTGGGCAAGGCGAAGGGCGAGAATCTAGTGGAGCAGTTGGCCACGCTGTTCCTGGTCAACGCGGACGCTCGCGTCGTGGCTCTGCGCGAGGCGCTCGCCGAAGGCGATGCCGCTGCGGTGCTGGTAGCTGCGCACACGCTTAATGGAGCCAGCTCCAACATGGGTGCGACCGGCTTGGCCGGCCTATGCGCGACCTTGGAGGCCGACGGCGCAACTGGAAACCTGGACCGGGGCGCGGCGATGCTGGAAGCCGTCGAAGCGGAACTCCTGCGGGTTCGGTCGGCCCTCGATGCGACGACGCTGGCAGTGTGAAGATCCTG
>JALZJQ010000118.1 GCA_030859685.1 Actinomycetota bacterium
CGCCTCTACCCGGGAGCGAGATATTCGATCGGCCCCCCTATCGAGGATGGCTTCTATTACGACTTCGAGGTGGAGCGGCCGTTCACGCCAGAGGACCTCGAGCGCATCGAGAAGGAGATGCGTTCGATCCTCAAGGCCAACCAGCGCTTCGAGCGCGAGGAGATCGACCGTGACCGTGCGCTCGAGCTGTTCGCCGATCAGCCTTACAAGATCGAGATAATCGAGGGGGTCGACGCCGGGGATCCCACCCAAGAGGCCGCCGCCGACGGTCCGGTCATCTCGGTCTACCGAAACGTCGATCCCGGGTCCGGCGAGGTGGTCTTCGTCGATCTCTGCAGGGGTCCCCACGTTCCCGGTACCGGACGCATCAAGGCCGTCAAACTGCTGCGTTCGGCGGGCGCGTACTGGCGCGGGGATGAGAACCGTCAGATGTTGCAACGCATCTACGGCACCGCGTGGGAGTCGAAGGATGCGCTCGATGCGTACCTTCACCGCGTCGAGGAGGCGGAGCGCCGGGACCACCGGAAACTGGGTCGCGAGCTCGAGCTGTACTCGTGGCCGGAGGAGGTCGGTTCGGGCCTCGCCCTATGGCACCCGAACGGGGCGATCGTGCGCAAGACCCTCGAGGACCTGGCCCGACAGATGCACCTCGATCGCGGTTACCAGCCCGTGTACACGCCGCACATCGGCAAGAGCACCCTCTGGGAGGTCAGCGGTCACCTCGGCTTCTATCGCGAGAACATGTTCCCGGCGATGGACGCCGGCGAGGGGGAGTACTTCGCGAAGCCGATGAACTGCCCCTTTCACATCCTGATCTTTCGCTCGAAGACCCGCTCCTATAAGGAGCTGCCGATCCGTCTGTCCGAGCTGGGAACGGTGTACCGGCATGAACGGTCCGGCACCTTGCACGGCCTTCTACGCGCGCGCGGTCTGACGCAGGACGATTCGCACATCTTCTGTAGGCCCGACCAGGTGGTGGATGAGCTGGTGGCTGTAATCGACTTCCTGCGGGACCTTTTCGGTGCGTTCGGGCTCGGGCCCGACCGCGTTCGTTTCTCGACCCGGCCGCCGAAGTCCGTGGGGACCGACGACCAGTGGGAGCGAGCCGAGGCGGACATCCCCGAAGCGCTGCGCCGGGCCGGGATCGAGTATGAGATCGACGAGGGAGACGGCGCGTTCTACGGGCCGAAGATCGACATCGACGCCCGCGACGCCATCGGCCGATTCTGGCAACTCTCGACGATCCAGGTCGACTTCCAGCTGCCCGACAGATTCGGGCTCGAGTACGTCGACGACCGTGGCGAGCGACAACGTCCCGTGATGGTGCACCGCGCCCTGTTCGGCTCGATCGAGCGCTTCATGGGGGTGCTCGTCGAGCATTTCGCCGGCGCCTTCCCGACCTGGCTGGCGCCGTTGCAGGTGGCCGTGATCCCGATCGCCGACCGCCATGCGACTTATGCACACGATGTCGCCGGTCGACTATCCAGCCGTGGCTTCCGTGTCGAGGTAGACGATTCCGACGACACGATGGGAGCCCGCATCCGGCGCCGGCAGCTGCTCAAGGTGCCCTACATGCTCGTGGTGGGCGACCGCGAGGTCGATTCGGGAACGGTTTCGGTGCGACGGAGGACCGGCGAAGAGACGCCCGGCGTACCGGTCGAGGACTTCGCGGAGAAGCTCGCGGTCGAGATCTCGGAACGCCGGGTCGAGCTCTCCATCTAGTGGAGCGGTTGTGGTCCCCGTGGAGGAATGAATACGTGACCGGCGGTGACGGTGACAAAGGCTGCGTCTTCTGCGATCACCTCGAGGCGGGAGACGACGAGGCGGCCCACATCCTCCATCGTGGTGGAACCGTATTCGTGATCCTGAACGCGTATCCGTACAACACGGGACACCTGTTGGTGGCGCCGCTGCGTCACGTCGAGGAGCTGCACGATCTCGAACCGGAGGAACGCGCGGAACTGATGGAGTTGACGACGCGTGCGACCGAGATCATCCGCAGGGCCATGGGCGCCCATGGCTTCAACGTGGGGATGAACCTCGGCTCGGTTGCGGGGGCCGGCATCCCGGGGCACCTGCACGTCCATGTGGTCCCGCGCTGGGGGGGCGACACGAACTTCATGCCCGTCGTGGGCGACACGAAGGTTCTCCCGGAGATGATCGCCGACACCGACGCCAAACTTAGGGGAATGTTCTAGGCATCGGCCTTCGCGGCTTTGGCTCGTTCGAGGATCTTCTGGGCGAGGTCGTGGGGGACTTCTTGGTAGTGGCTGAACTGCCACGAGAAGGTGCCCTGGCCCCCGGTCATCGAGCGAAGGTCGGTCGCGTAGTGGGTGATCTCCGCGAACGGAACCTTCGCTCGCACGATCTGTCGTCCGGCGCCGACGGTGTCGATGCCCTCGGGGATCCCGCGTCGCTTCTGCAGGTCGCCCATGATGTCGCCGGTGAAGCTCTCGGGAACCAACACGTCGAGGGTCCACACCGGCTCGAGCACGCTGACCCCCGCCTTATCGGCCGCGTCACGGATGGCGAGCGAACCGGCCATCTGGAACGCGAAGTCGGATGAGTCGACGCTGTGGAACTTGCCGTCGTAGAGCTCGACCCGGACGTCGATCATCGGGAAGCCCGTTCCGATGCCCTCCGCCATGGCGGCGCGCACGCCCTTCTCGACCGAAGGGATCCACTGGTTCGGGATGGAGCCGCCGAAGATCTTGTCCTCGAAAACGATCCCTTCGCCGGGCGGGAGTGGCTCGGTGCGGATGCTTGCGATCCCGTACTGACCGTGCCCGCCCGACTGCTTCACGTGCCGGCCCAGCGCCTCGGCCTTGGTCCGGAGCGTCGTGCGATAGGGGACCCGGAAGGGGACCTCCTCGACCTCGACGGAGTACTTGTTGCTGAGGCGATGGAGGATCACATCGAGGTGAGCGTCACCCATGCCCCACAGGATCGTCTGGTGGGTCTCGTCACTGCGCTCGAGCCTGAGGGACGGATCCTCTTCGATCAGCTTGTGAAGGCCGATCATCAGCTTGTCCTCGTCGCCCTTCGTTTTGGGCGCGATGGCCTTGGGAAGCAATGGCTCGGGCGGCTCGATCCCCGGGATCACGATGGGGGAGCTCTTGTCGGCCAGAGTGTCGCCCGTGGTCGTGTGCGTCAGCTTCGCCACCGCGCCGATGTCCCCGGCGACGACCTCCGATAGCTGTTCCTGATTCTTGCCGCGCATCGTGAAGACGTGGCCGACCCGTTCGTCTGCTTTCCTCGTCGCGTTGTGCAGCGACGCGTCGCCGCGCACGGTCCCCGAGTAGACGCGGAAGAAACTGACGCGGCCGACGTAGGGGTCGGTCATGGTCTTGAAGACGAGCGCCGACATCGGGGAATCGGGTTTCGGATCGCGCGTCTCGCCGTTGTCGCTCTCGATCGGTGGCCGATCGAGGGGCGAGGGCCCTGCGTTGACGATGACGTCGGCGAGACGGTCGATGCCGATTAGCTTCGTCGCAGACCCGACGAGCACGGGGAACATGTTGGCATCATCGATGCCCTCGTGTAGCGCCTTGATGATGTCGTCGCGAGTCGGCTCCGTGCCTTCGAGGTAGCGCTCCAACAGGTCGTCATCGCTTTCGGCGACCGAGTCGAGGAGGTTGGTGCGGACCTCTTCCAACCGGGCCCGTCGTTCCTCGGGCACCGGCTCCTCGGAGGGTTGACCGGACCCGTCGTAACCGAATGCGGCTGCATCGATGACGGAGATGAGTCCCCTGAAGTCGTTCTCGCGCCCGAGGGGAAGGGAGATGGGCGCGATCGATTTCCCGAAGGCGTCGATCAACTGCTCCAATGTGTTGCGGAACGAAGAGTTCTCACGGTCCAACTTGTTCACGAAGATCATGCGAGGGAGCTGTAACTCGGTGGCGTAGTTCCACGCAACCTGCGTCTGGACCTCGAGGCCCTCTACGCCGGAGACCACGAAGATGGCGAGATCCGCAACGCGCATGGCGGAGCGCATCTCGCCGACGAAGTCCGCGTAGCCGGGAGTGTCGAGGATGTTGATCTTGTGCCCCTGCCACTCGATCGGGGCGAGGGCGGTAGAGACCGAGATCCCACGCCGGATCTCTTCGTCGTCGAAGTCGGTAACGGTGTTCCCGTCGGTGGTCTTGCCGATCCTCGTCGTGGCACCGGATCGATGCAGGAGGGCCTCGGCCAGCGAGGTCTTGCCGGAGCCGCCGTGGCCCACCAGCACGACGTTGCGGATGTTCTCCGTCGGGTAACTCTTCACTCGACCTCCCCCTAGCCGTCTTCGAGAGGGAGCCATCGTAGCCGGGAGGGCCCCTCGCGGCACCCCGACTTAGACTGCGCCGGTGCTGAACGCGAGGATCCGCCGTGGCTGGGATCGCATGATGAGGCCTGTGGGGTCGAGGCTCGGCTCCCTGGGCCTTTCGGCCAACCTCATCACGCTCCTGAACGTCGTGGTCCAGGTCGTGGTTGCCTACCTCATCATCGAGGGCCGGCTGCTGGCGGCCGGACTCGTGGCCATCGTGTCGGCTCTCGGGGACACCCTGGATGGGGCGGTGGCGAAGGCCCAGGGCACCGCCACCCCGTTCGGAGCGCTCCTCGACTCGACCACCGATCGATTGTCGGATGCGTTGTTCTTCGTGCCCGTCGCCTGGCTCTACGGTGTGTCGCCCGGCCCGGAGCAGGCGGATCAGGCCTGGGTGGCAGCCCTTGCACTCATCGCACTGGTGGCGTCGTTCCTCGTTTCTTACGTGAAGGCGCGGGCCGAAGGGCTGGGGTTCGAGTGCAACGTCGGCATCGCCGAGAGAGCAGAGCGTCTCATCCTCATGATCGTGGGCCTCATCCTGAGTTTCATGCTGCCGACCGTGCTGGCCATACTTGCGCTGCTTTCGATCATCACCGTCTTCCAGCGGATGTTCCACGTCCGCGGGCAGATCAAGAGTGCCGCGTAGTCGCCGCCCCGAAGGCGAAGGGTGGCTCATCCAGATCGTCTTCTACGGGTACGTCGTCGCGTCGCGCGTCGCACTGGCGTTGCCGGAACGGATCGCCTACGGGCTCTTCCACGCGATCGGCGGTGTCGCGGCGCGGGTGTCGAAGAAGAAAGAGGTTGTGGCACGCAATCTCTCACGGATCACGGGGGAGGCGGCAGACTCTGAACGCGTTGAGTCTCTGGTGGTCGAGGCCTATAAGTCTTACGCGCGCTACTGGCTCGAGACCTTCAGGTATGTCAGAGAGGGCAAGGAGTTCTTCCTCGAACGCTTCATCGTTCCCCGCGCTCACAAGATCGATGAAGTCAGAGAGCGCGGGAAGGGCG
>JALZJQ010000126.1 GCA_030859685.1 Actinomycetota bacterium
AGCTACCGGGGCGAGTACCGGATGATCGCGCGCGATGGAACCGAGGTGTGGATCCAGGACGAGGCGCGGTTGCTACGCGACGAACAAGGCCGGCCGAAGAAGGCCCAGGGTGTGCTCATCGACATCAGCGAGCGCAAGCACCTGGAGGAGCAGCTTCGCCAGTCGCAACGCATGGAAGCGGTCGGCCGGCTCGCCGGAGGTGTGGCGCACGACTTCAATAACCTGCTGGCCGTGATCCAGAACTACGCTCGCTTCTTGTTCGAGGATCTCGCCGAGACCGATCCGCGTCGAGAGGATGCTGGAGAGATCCTTGCCGCGGGGGATCGGGCCACGACCCTGGTACGGCAACTCCTCACCTTCTCGCGCAAGGAAGCGGTCGAGCTTCAGGTTCTCGATCTCAACGACGTCGTCGATGACATGGAAAAGCTATTGCGGAGATCGATCGGCGAAGACGTCCGTCTGGAGACTCGCCTGGCCCAGCACCTGTGGCCATGCAAGGTGGACCAAGGCCAGATGGAACAGGTCATCGCGAACCTCGCGGTGAACTCGCGCGACGCTATGCCCGACGGCGGCTCACTCATCATCGAGACCGAGAACGTGACCCAGCCGGAGGGATGGCTGACGCAGTACGTAGGCCCCGCGGTCGAGCGCTACGTGTGCGTCACGATCATTGATTCCGGGAAGGGGATACTTGCCGAGGATCGCGATTACATCTTCGAGCCTTTCTTCACGACTAAGGAACGAGGCATGGGAACGGGGCTCGGGCTCGCCATGGTCCACGGGATCGTGCACAGCGCGGGCGGCCATGTTTCCGTTTACCCGACCGACGGCGGAGGAACGACGATCAAAGTCTTCTTGCCCGCGAGTCATGAGACCGCGATCAAGGAGGAGCGAAGGCCCGGAAGAACTCCGATGGCCGCCACCGGGCGAGGCGAAACGATCGCGGTGGTCGAGGACGATGAGGCGGTTCGACACCTCGTCGAGAGGATCCTCGCCTCGAAGGGCTACGACGTGGTGGCGATGGGTCCCGAGGAAGCGCTCGCGATGTTCGAGTCGGACTTCGATATCGATCTGCTGCTCACCGACGTCGTCATGCCCATCGTCTCCGGGAAGGCCATTGCCGACCGGGTCCTCTCTCGCAGCCCCGAATGTCCCGTGGTCTTCATGTCCGGGTACACGGACGACATCATCTCGCGACATCAGGTCACCGGCGAGGGATCCGACTTCCTCGAGAAGCCGTTCTCCGCCCACGAGCTGCTCACGATCGTGCAGAAGGCGATCAGACGACGGACCGCCCGGACGAACTGATCAGTCGAAGCGGCGAAAGAGCTCGATCTTGTCGAGATGGCGAGCTCGAAGTCCTTCATCGCTAACCCCGAGCCCATCCTCCGGAGCGAGAACGCGGATACCCACCTTGCCCGTGTGCAGGTTCTGATGCACCTGGTAAGCGGCTTCTCCTGTCTCCTCGAGAGGGTAAGTGTCGGACAGGATCGGATGGATCTTCCCTAACCCGGCGAGGCGGTTCGCCTCCCAGGCTTCCTTGTAGTTGGCGAAGTGCGATCCGATGATCCGTTTGAGGAGCATCCACAGATAGCGGTTGTCGTACGTGTGCATGAAGCCCGAGGTGGAGGCGCACGTCACGATGGTTCCACCGCGCTTCGCGACGAACACGCTCGCACCGAAGGTTTGCCTTCCCGGATGTTCGAACACGATGTCCGGATCCTCGCCGACGAGCGAACGGATCTGCTGTCCGAAGCGGCGCCATTCCTTCGGGTCTGGATCATCACCGTCCCAGAAGTTGTAACCCTCCGCCTTGCGGTCGATGATGTGCTCGACGCCGATCGACTGTAAGAGCTGACACTTCTCCGGCGAAGAAACGACCGCAACGGGGACCCCCCCACCATTCAGGACGTACTGGCATGCGAAGCCACCGAGCCCCCCGGTAGCCCCCCAGATCAGAACGACATCGCCCTGTTTCATGCATGCACCGTTGGCGGAGACCAGCATCCTGTACGCGGTCGAGGACACGAGGCCAAGACACGCGGCCTCCTCCCATGTGAGGTGGCGCGGCTTCGGCATGAGCTGGTTCGCCTTCACCATCGCGATGTCCGCAAGGCCGCCGAAGTTGGACTCGAATCCCCAGATGCGCTGGTTCGGATCGAGCATTGAATCGTCGTGCCCCGTCGGTGCTTCCATGTCCACGTAGTTGCAATGAACCGTGACTTCGTCGCCGGGTTTCCAGCGCGTTACACCGGGTCCTGTCTTGAGGATCACTCCTGAGGCGTCCGACCCGAGGATGTGATGGTCGAGGTCGTGCCTCGAACCGAGATCGCTCTCTCGACCCAGCTTCTCGAGGAACGCGAAGGTCGGAACCGGGTCGAAGATCGAGCTCCATACGGTGTTGTAGTTGATCGCAGATGCCATCACCGCTATCAGGCATTCGTTCGGCCCCAGGGGCGGCGTCGGAACCTCGTCGACGTGGATCGATTTGCGAGGATCCTTGGCGGTGGGATCCATCCCGCGGAACATCTCTTGCTCGTCCTTGCGGATGAAAGCGGCCCTGACGGTCTCCGGTAGCGCCAAGCCTCCCAGAGCCTCTCCGGGGGTACCGGATAGGACGGCTTCCCTTATCGCGTCGATGGGTCCCCCCACGGTTTCTCCTTGACCCTCGGGTCTATTTACTCGGCCAGCTTACCCAACCCCCCCATGGCCGGCCTCCGAGCAGGCCTTGAGAGTCCGGGACATCGCTACGATGGCGAGATGAACGAAGGACTCAATTTCCATCTCGCCGAGGAGCAAGAGGCATTCCGTCGATCGGTTCGCCAGCTGGTCGAAGACAAGATCGCCCCGCGCGCGGCCGAGATCGACGAGACGGACGAGTATCCGTGGGACATCGACGAACTGCTTGTCAAGAATGGTTTCGCGGGCGTGTCGTACCCCGAGGAGCATGGGGGAGCCGGTGGGGGAGCCATTGAGCTCTGCCTGCTCGTCGAAGAGATCTCTCGCTGGTCTGCGGGCGTCTCACTGATCCCGGCCGTAAACAAACTGGGTGCGATCCCCGTGTTGCTCGCCGGTACCGACGAACAGAAGCGTCTCATCTGTGAGGGCGTCACCAACGGAGAGCACCGGATGTCCTACTGCCTCACAGAGCCGGGTTCCGGCTCCGACGCGGCCGCGATGCGAAGTCGCGCGGTGAGAGACGGAGACGATTGGGTGCTCAACGGTTCGAAACGGTTCATCACGGGGGCGGGCGCGAGTGACCTCTATACATACTTCGCCGTCACTGATCCCGATGGGGCCAAGGGCAAGAACATCACGGCCTTCTTGATATCGAGCGAGACGAATGGCTTCTCACTGGGACGCAAGGAAGAGAAGATGGGCATCCGCGGGTCCCCCACGCGTGAGGTGATGCTCGAGGATTGCAGGCTTCCGGGTTCGGCCGTCATCGGCGACGTGAACGGCGGATTCCCCATCGCTATGCGAACCCTGGATTTCTCTCGCCCAACGGTGGCGGCGCAGGCTCTCGGTATCGCGCAGGGTGCTTTTGACATCGCGGTAGAGTATTGCGGGGAACGCAAACAGTTCGGCAAGTCCATATCCACCTTCCAGGGCCTGCAGTTCATGTTCGCGGACATGGCGATGAAGATCGAAACCGCACGCATGGCGGTCTACAAAGCGGCCACCGCTATCGAGGAACAGGACGCGCGAGTTTCATATTGGGCTGCGATCGCGAAGTGCTACGCGTCCGACGTTGCGATGTCAGTCACAACCGATTGCGTGCAGGCGTTGGGCGGATACGGATACATACGCGAGTACCCGGTGGAGCGTCTGATGCGAGACGCGAAGATCACCCAGATCTACGAAGGCACCAATCAGATCCAGAGGGTGGTCATCGCTCGCAGCCTTTTCGGGGGCCGTTGACGATGGGCGTCAGCGTCGACCTTCCCCCGCCACCGGATGTTCTCGACCGAAGCGGCGGCGGTTCGTGGGTCCAATTGGTCACCGCAATCAATGACATCGATGCACACTTGTTAGCCGGACGCCTGACGGAGGCCGGCATCGACACTCGCACGGTCAAGGATCGCAAAGCACCCGGAGCATGGTTGTACGGCGGCTCGAACCCGTGGGCGCCAGCGATCATCTACGTCAGAAGCCTCGATCTTCAGGCCGCGCGCCTCGTTCTTGCCGAGGTCGCCTACAGCGACACGCCGGCTCTGGATCCGGACGCAGCGCCCTCCCCCAACCGGTGGCGGAAGCCAACGGTGTGGTGGGTGACTGCGCTGGCGCTGGGCCTAGTGCTCTCGGGTCTGGTGCTGGCGCAGGTGTCGCGCTGGACCGGTAGGTGTCAGCTCCCGGTCCTGTGCGCTCAGGATCGCCCGTAGCCTGGCCCGGCGCCCCGCCGGTTTATCGTCGAGTTGTTCTCTCGGAACTGGATCCGGCGGCGAGGAGGCCCTCACGGTGAGCGAGCACAGGATAGAGAAAGACACGCTCGGAGAGGTTCGGGTTCCGTCAGATGCGCTGTTCGGTGCTCAGACGCAGAGGGCCCGCGAGAACTTCCCGATCTCGGGACTGCCCCCTCAACCGGATTACGTGTGGGGCATGGTGACGATAAAGAAGGCCGCCGCCCTGGCGAACATGGACACCGGGCGACTCGATGAGGAGATCGGGCGGGCGATCGTCGCGGCGGCGGACGAGGCTCTAGAGGGCAAGCTAGATGAGCATTTCGTCATCGACCCCTGGCAAGCCGGTGCGGGAACCTCGCACAACATGAACGCCAACGAGGTTTTGGCCAACCGCGCCTCGGAGCTTCTCGGGGGGCGTCGGGGAGTGGACCGTAAGGTGCATCCCAACGACCACGTGAACCTCGCTCAATCTTCGAACGACACGAACCCCACCGCGGTTCGGCTCGGAGCGTTGCGTGTCGTCCCCGGTCTGATCGAAGCACTCGAGGGGCTTCGCGACGCGTTGGATTCGAAGGCGCGGGAGTTCGACGGGATCGTCAAGTCGTCACGAACCCACCTGCAGGACGCCGTACCTATCCGCCTGGGGCAGGAGTTCTCCGGGTACGCGGACGCCATCGGTAAGGCGATCGAGAGAGTGAGGGACGCGGCGCGCACCCTCGAGGAACTGAATATCGGTGGAACCGCTGCGGGGACGGGGATCAATGCCGAGCCCGCCTACATCGATGCGATCGTGAAACACCTGGGAGTGATGACCGGGTTCGATGTTCGGCGCGGGGAGAACTTCTTCCGACTCACCCAGTCCGGCGGCGACATTGCTCACCTTTCGAGTGCGGTTCGCAACAGCGCGGTGGAGATCTCGCGGATCGCCTCGGATCTTCGTTTGCTCTCGTCCGGTCCCCGCACCGGGATCGCCGAGATCGTCCTTCCTCCGGTGCAGCCGGGCTCGTCGATCATGCCCGGAAAGGTCAACCCCAGCATGGCCGAGATGATGAACATGGTTTGTTTCCAGGTGATCGGGTTCGACGAGGTGTGTTCGTTGGCCGCCCACGGGGGCCAGCTCGATCTGAATGTCTTCTGGCCGTTGTTCGCCTTCAATCTGTTGTTCGGGATGACGATCCTTCGTAACGGCGTCACCGCTTTCACAGAGCGATGCGTCAAGGGCATAGAAGCCGACGAGGAGCGCGCCGCCCACCTCATGGAGCAGTCTCTGATGTTGTGCACCGCGCTGACGGATTACATCGGCTACGAGGAGGCGGCCGGTCTCGCCAAGCAGGCCTTCGCCGAACGCAAGACGATCCGTGAGGTCGCCCTCGAGAACGAGGTCATGTCCGAGGATCAACTCGACAAGGTCCTCGATCCCACGCCGATGACCGAGCCGGGCGTCCCCGGCCGGGCCTGAGATTTGGAGATGTTGTGAAGGATCTCTTCTTGCGCGCGCGCCTGCCCCATACTGGCTGACCTATGAGGAATCCGTTCAAGAAGAAGCCGGCAGGCATGTTCGGCTCCGGCAGCCCCGAGGTGTTCCGGAGCTACCGCCAGCGCGAGCACA